>JAAYFT010000065.1 GCA_012728125.1 Tissierellia bacterium
AGGGCACCGCTACCTCCCCATCTAGCACGGCATAATTTTCTAATGGCGGAGAGAGAGGGATTCGAACCCTCGAGACGCTCATCACGCCTACACGATTTCCAGTCGTGCGCCTTCGACCAACTCAGCCCTCTCTCCAAAATTGTTATCCACAGATTTATATTATAACTAAAAATTTTCTTATTGTCAACAATAAATTTAAAAGGTCTAATTATATAGGTGTAATCTTGTATTTAATCTGATATAATATATTATATTATAAAAGATGAAGGTGACAATATGTATCAAGCCTTATATAGACAATATAGACCAAAGACCTTTGATGAGGTCCTAGGTCAAAAACATATAACTAATATATTGAAAAATCAAATACTAAAGGGAAATATTGGTCATGCCTATCTTTTTTCAGGCACCAGAGGTACTGGAAAAACTTCTACGGCTAAGATATTTTCTAGGGCTGTTAACTGTTTAAAACCAGAAGATGGCAACCCATGTAATGAATGTGAAATCTGTAAGGGAATACTAGATGAAAGCATAATGGATGTTATAGAAATGGATGCTGCCAGCAACAGGAAAATAGACGATATTAGGGAGCTGAAGGATAAGGTAATTTACCCACCTTCCCGAGCCAAGTACAAGGTATATATAATAGATGAGGTCCATATGTTGACTACTGAAGCCTTCAATGCCCTATTAAAAACCTTAGAAGAACCACCAAAACATCTAATATTTATCCTTGCTACAACGGAGCCACAAAAGTTACCTCAAACCATTTTATCCCGATGTCAAAGATTTGACTTCAAAAGGATTACTACTAAAGACATTATTGAAAATATGAAAAATATATGCAATAATCTAAAGATAGATATAGACGAAGAGGTTTTAAGGCTTATTGCCAGGAATACAGACGGGGCCATGAGGGATGCCTTAAGCCTATTAGAACAGTGCCTATCCTTTGGGGAAGGGAAGGTTACCTATGAAGATGCCATAAGCATCTTAGGAATTGTGAATTTCGATACCATATTTGATATAGTAGATAATATTATAGATAAAAAGGTTGAAAAGACCTTGGAGCTGATTAACCAGGTCATTGAAAATGGTAAAGACATTCACCAATTCATAAAGGACTTTATATACCATTTTAGAAACCTAATGATAGTAAAAACAACAAAGGACCCGAATACTCTAATAGAAGTAGAAGAGAGCTTACTTGAAAAATATATAAAACAAACCAATAGTATTGATATAAACTTTATACTAAGAAGCTTAGATATATTGACAACAGCAGATGAAAAGGCTAAATGGTCATCTCAACCAAGGATTATATTGGAATTGGCGAGTATCCAATTGGCTAAATTAGGAGAAGAACTTTCCTTGGAAGAAAGAGTTAAAAGACTGGAGATGGGCATTAGGATTGAAAATACAGGTCCTACTAAGGTAGACCCAAGGAAAATGGAAACTCCTCCTATAGATAAGACCCCTAAGACCATAGCTGAAACCCCAATTAAAAAATCTGAAGAAAAACCTGCAAAGCCCATAGACATACAAGAAGAAGAGGAAGTCTTTGAAGATAGTGGAGAAGACATAAGCTTTGAACAGATTAAAGAGGATTGGGGGAAAATACTACAGAGCATTAGGTCTAGGAAGATGAATATCTACGCCCTTTTAATAGAAGGTCAACCCATTAGCTTTACAAACAATATACTTACCGTAGGATATAAGGATGGTTTTGGATTCCATAAGGAGGCCATTAGCGCTCCTCATAATAATGAGTTTGTAGAAAAGGCGATTTCCAGCTACTACAAAAAGAATATTTCAGTTAAGTTTACAATGGTCACTGAAAAACCAGTTGTAAAAAAGGAAGAAAAACAAGATAAGGATAAAGCTATTAAAGAAGTCCTAGACTTCTTTGGTGAAGATATAGTAGAAATAAAATAGAAAGGAGAATTTAATATGGCAAGAGGCGGATTCCCAGGAATGGGTGGCAATATGGGTAATATGATGAAACAGATGCAAAAAATGCAAAAGAAAATGGAGGAAATGCAAAAGCAACTTCAAGAATCAGAAGTGGAAGCCAGTGCAGGTGGAGGGGCTGTTACTTGTAAAGTAAACGGTAAAAAAGAAGTATTAGAAATTATCATAGATGAAAGTGTAGTAGATCCTGAAGATGTAGAAATGCTACAAGACTTAGTTATGGCAGCAGTAAATGAAGCCCTAAGAAAAGTAGACGAAATGATGGAAAGTGAAATGAGAAAACTAACTGGAGGAATGAATATTCCAGGATTGTTCTAATAGAAAGGAAGTAAGATAATGGAGCAGTATCCAATACCCATAGGAAACTTAATAGAGCAGCTGTCAAAATTGCCAGGTATAGGTAAAAAAACTGCTCAAAGGCTTGCATTTTATATACTTGAAATGGAGGATATGGAAGTTGAAAAGCTTTCCAATTCCATAATCAATGCAAAAGA
>JAAYFT010000066.1 GCA_012728125.1 Tissierellia bacterium
ACCAATATAGCAGAGAAGAATATCAATATAGTAAATGCCATAAGTGAGATAAATTCTATTATTGAAAAGAACAAGGAGATATCGGAAAGGTTGAGTATAATAGCGTCCCAGGTAAAACTTTAACTAATTCACTATGGACAAATAAATAAGCAAATAGAAAATGACAAATCATTCTTAGATTTGTCATTTTTTGTATCTAGCTCCAAAGGGAGTCCGAACAATTGTGAATTGTGGACTGTGTATTGTCCATTGGACAAAGTTAGGTCATAAAAATATCAATTATTTTTATCTAAAAAGAAGGATTTTTAATTTCTTTGTAGAATAAGTTATTAATGGAGTGTAATGGGTAATATTACACTGAGTAAAAAATAAGGGGGTTTATGTATGAGATTAAGTAACAAAAAAATTGTAAGCTTGTTTTTATCATTAGCCCTAATTGTAAGCATCTTGGTAGGTTCATGGACTACAGTTTTTGCAGAAGATGTAAAAACTCTAACTATAGTCCATGTAAATGACGTTCATGGCCAAGTGGTAGAGGACGAGGGAAATGGAGTCATTGGTTATGCTAAACTTGCTACCATAGTAAAAGAACTAAGGGAAGACTCAAACGTACTATTGTTAAATGCAGGGGACACACTTCATGGTACAAATTTTGCTACCTTAAACAGAGGTGAAGCTGTTATAAACCTAATGAACTTAATGGGCTTTAATGCCATGGTACCAGGCAACCATGAGTTCAATTATGGTTATGAGAGATTGTTAGAATTAAGAGACATGGCAGAATTCCCAATACTAGGTGCCAACATTGTAAAAGAAGCAGATGGAACTTCAGATTTTGAGTCCTATATAATAGAGGAGTTTGAAGGTTTTAAGGTTGGTATTTTTGGTCTATCAACTGAAGAAACTAAGGTAAAGGCACATCCAAAATATTCTGAAGGCTTAAGATTCGACTCCCCAATAGAAGTAGCTAAAAAACTAGTAGGGGAATTACAAGCAGAAGGAGTAGACCTAATTATTGGATTAGTTCATCTTGGATTAGATGAAGAATCAGCAAAAGTAGCTACTACATCTGAGATGTTAGCAGAAGCAGTAGAAGGTATTGACATTATAGTGGATGGCCATAGCCACCATAAACTTCCAGAAGGTAAATTAGTCAATGATACACTAATAGTTCAAGCTCACGAATGGACTAAGAATATTGGAATAGTAGAAGTTAAGATGGTAGATGGGGAAAAAGAAATAGTTGCAAAACTACTAGACTATGAAGCAGTTAAGGATGTAGAAGGCGATAAGGAAGTACTAGCTGAGATAAAAAAAGTTGAAACTGTAAACGAAGAGATAATGAATCAGGTAATAGGAAAGAACCTAATTCTATTAGACGGTGTTAGGGAGCATGTAAGAGGTGGAGAAACTAACCTTGGTAACCTAGCTACTGATGCTATGCTTAAGGCCAGTGGAGCAGATGTAGTTATTACCAATGGTGGTGGTATAAGGGCAAGTATAGAAGTTGGAGATATTACCTTAGGAAATGCTTTTGAAGTATTCCCATTTGGCAATACTTTAGTTACTATAGAAGTAACTGGGGCAACTATAAAGGCAGCTTTAGAGCATGGTGTAGATGCATATCCAGAAGTAGCAGGAAAATTCCCACATGTTGCAGGTATGACCTATAAAATAGATCCAAGTAAAGAGGCTGGAAACAGAGTAGTAGAAATACTAGTTAATGGGGAAGAAATCGACTTAGAAAAGACTTATGCTCTTGCAACTAATGACTTTATGGCCAGTGGTGGAGATGGCTATGAAATGTTCATAGGTGCTCCAGTATTAATGGAACATGGTCTATTATATGAAACTGTAGTAGATTATATAAAAGAGCTAGGAGAAGTAGCCTATGAAGTAGAAGGTAGAATAGTTGAATTTGTTCCAGAAGAAGTAGAGCCACAAAAATACGTAGTTGTACCTGGAGACGTTCTATGGAAGATTGCTAGAAAATTCGGTACTACTTGGGAAGTATTAGCTGAATACAATAAGCTTAAGAATCCTCACCTAATATTCCCAGGCCAAGTAATCTTAATTCCATAGTTTAAATAGTGAAAAGTGAAGAGTGAAAAGTGAAGAGTGAAAAGTGAAGAGTTAATGTAGAAAAATAAAGCTTCCAAAATGGGAAGCTTTATTTTTCTGTCTCATATATGTTTTTGCAATTGGTTTCCTTAACTAGGAAAATAGCTATAAAGCCTATAACAACCGATGCAAAACAATATAGAAAGGCTCGTTGAAATAGGTCTACGGGAGCCAATACTTCTCCATACTTATCTATTACATAGCCTACTATTGGAGGCAGTATAGCCCCACCTAAGAATCCTCGAAATGGCTGCTGTCAATATGGCCAAGGGAGTTTGGGCCACAACTCCACCTAGGTTGCCAAAGAAACCTGTAATTCCAGATATGGTTCCAAATTCGCTTTCCTTCATAAAAGTCCCCTCTACAATTTTTTATCTAAGAATTCATACACTTATATTACCACTTTTGAAAAATTTTAATCCAAACTTAAAGATTTATATTAAAAAAGTAATTTCAAATAATTGGTTTTTATTATAAAATAGACTTTGTAAAGGAGGGTATTAGATTGGTCTTAAAAAATTTTGATGAAATGGTTGAAAAGGTAAGAGGATTATCTACTAAAAGGAAGGTAGCCTTAGTGGCAGCAGAGGATAAGCATGCTTTAGAGGCAGTATTACATGCTGAGAAGGAGGGAATAGTAGAGCCTGTTTTAGTGGGAGATGAAGTCAAAATAAAAGAACTTTTAAAGGAACTAAATGCTACAAAGGAATATGAAATTTACAATGAACCAGATGCCAACATGGCAGCCTATAAGGCAGTAGAACTAGTAAGAGACAATAAGGCTGATTTTTTGATGAAGGGGAAGATTGAAACTGCTGGAATATTAAAAGCAGTTGTAGACAAGGAAAAAGGACTTGGACAAGGTAGGCTTATGTCCCATTTCGCCATCATTGAGGTGCCTACATATCACAAGCTTTTGGTTGCAACCGATGGTGGCATGGTAATGTATCCAAGTTTAGACCAGAAGAAGGAAATTATAAACAATGCAGTAGATACCTTGCTTAGACTAGGCTATGAAAGGCCAAAGGTAGGAGTCTTGGCCGCCATAGAAAAGGTCAATCCCAAGATGCCTGAAACTATTGATGCTGATAAATTGAAGGAAATGAATCTTAATGGAGAGATTAAAAACTGTATAGTGGAAGGCCCCATATCTTATGATTTGGCCATGTATAAGGAAGCTGCCAAACTAAAGGGCTATGAAAGTGAAGTGGCAGGAGATGTGGATGTCCTTGTTGTGCCAGATATTACTACAGGTAATGTTCTAGGAAAATCCCTGATCTATTCTGCCAAGGGCAAGATGGCAGGTATTATCATAGGGGCAAAGGTGCCCATAATTTTAACATCTCGTGGCTCCAGTGCCGAGGAGAAATTTTTATCCCTAGCTTTAGCTGCAGCAACATCTTAGGAGGTGGAATTATGTATAAGATTTTAGCTATAAACCCTGGCTCTACTTCTACCAAGATTGCAGTCTACGAAGACGAAAACTTAGTCTTTAGACATAGTATAGACCATACAGCAGAAGAGTTAGCCAAATATCCTACTATAAATGACCAATATGAAATGAGATATGAGAAGATATTAAGCATTCTAGAGGAAAACAATATATCAGTTGAGGAGCTAAATATCATAGTTGGAAGGGGAGGGCCTGTAGCCCCACTAAAATCAGGAGCATATCTGGTAGATGAAGTATTAGTAGATAAGCTAAGAAATGACCCCTTAATCCATCATGCTTCAAACCTAGGTGGTATAATTGCCTATGAATTAGGCAAGAAACTAGGTATTGATGCCCTTATATATGACGCTGTCTCTACTGATGAATTGGTGGACATAGCAAGATTATCAGGCTTAAAGGAGATTCCAAGAAGGAGTTTAGTCCATACCTTAAATATGAGGGCTTCTGCCATAAAAGTGGCCAAGTCCATGGGTAGAGAATATACCGATTTAAACCTAATAGTAGCCCATCTAGGTGGCGGCCTGTCTATTAGCATCCATAATAAAGGCAGGATGGTAGACATAGTCTCTGATGATGAAGGAGCCTTTTCTCCTGAAAGGGCAGGTGTAATACCCAGTAGTGCCTTGATGGACTATTGCTATAAATATGATAAGGCTACTGTGGCTAAACTTTTAAGGGGCAAGGGAGGCCTTGTGTCCTACTTAGGTACCAATGATGCAAGGGAAGTAGAGAAGATGATTGAAAAGGGAGATGAATATGCCAAACTAGTCTATGAAGCCTTGGCCTACCAAGTGGCTAAGAGTATTGGCCAGCTAGCTACAGTAGTGGATGGTCAAGTAGATGGAATTATCTTAACTGGTGGCATGGCCTATTCCAAGATGTTAACTGGATGGATAGAAAAGAGGGTTAAGTTCATATCCCAAGTAATAATAGTTCCCGGTGAAAATGAGTTGGAAGCCTTGGCCATGGGTGGCCTTAGGGTCTTAAAAGGGGAAGAAAAGGTCCATAAGTTTAATCAATAGACAAATAAACCTTTCGCTTTTTAGCGAAAGGTTTATTTATTATTAGAATTTAATATTTTTGAAGATTCCCTGTAGATCATCTGCCAGTCTTGCCAAGTCGTCAGCAGAGGCTGTGATTTGCTCCATGGCAGCCATCTGCTCATCGGTGGCTATGGTTATATTGCCTATTTGGTCTGTTACTTCCTTAGATAGGTTGGATGCATTTTCAACGGAAGTTACTGACCTTTCTATGCTTGCAGCCACCATATTTATGGCTTCTATGCTTTTCACCATACTTGAATTCACATCTTCTATTATACCTGCCAGGTGGTCAAAGGTCTCCTTAGTAGTATTGACCTTTTCGATACCAGTATCTACTTCCCTGTTGCTATACTCCATATTTTCATTGGCTATGACTATCATGTTATGGTTATTTTTAATAATATTGTTGATTTCTTCTGTAGAATGCTTAGTCTGGTCTGCCAGTTTCCTTATTTCATCGGCAACTACTGAAAAGCCACGGCCAGCTTCCCCAGCCCTGGCAGCTTCTATGGTGGCATTTAGGGCAAGTAGGTTGGTCTGCTCTGCTATATTTTCTATGACTACTAGGATTTCATCCATCTTAATGGAGGCATTTTTTATATTTTCCAAGGACTCTTTTACCTTATTGGTACTGGACTTTATATTGTCCATCTGCACTATTACTTCTTCTATAACGTCCTTGCCTTTTTCTGTACTATTTAGGGCTTCCTTACTTAAGCTTTCTGCATTTTGGCTCTGTTCTAAGGTGTAGTTAAACTGTTCCTTTACCTTATTTATTTCAACATTGACCCTTTCCATTTCCTCCAATTGTTTTTTTGATTTTTCATTTATTTCATTGGAGGTTTCTGCTATGGCAGTAGATGTTGCGTTTGTTTCCTCAGTAATGGCTACTAGTTCCTCAGAGGAGGCAGCTACTGCCTGGGAGGACTCTTGGGTTTCATAGGCGAAGTTCTTTATGCTGTCGATTACTCTTTGGATTGATCTTGCCATGACTCCCAGCTCGTCATCCCTGTTGAGGATTTTTTCATCTAAGGTAAAGCTTAAGTCCAGTTCAGACAAGTACCTGGTCTTGTTGCTAATATCTATGATCCTATTGGTGATTTTCCGGTTGACGAAGTATGAGGCTACTAGGGCAAAGGCTAAGGAAATACCGCTGATTAAGAGTATGGATGTTTGCAAGGACCCTAATTCACTCAATATGTCGCTTTCGTTAATGCTGATTACTATGGTCCAACCCTTAGACTGAATAGGGGCATGTCCAACATGGCGGATTTCTCCATTTTCCCTATATTGGCCAATGCCAGGCTCATGATTTAGTACATTTTCTATAATCCTATTAACTTCATCCTTTGAGCTTTCAGCTACTACATTTATTAAAGAAGTAAAATTAACTAGGTTTTGACTATAGGTAGCTCCATCTATGACATCTGTAGTGGCACCACTTGTGGCACCAGAAGTAGCATCTAAAGATATAGTTGGATGGGCTACTACATCTACTTCCTCATTTAATATATAGGCGTAGCCAGATCCTCCTACTTTAATGTCGCTGGCTAAATCATAAAACTCTTGTGCATCCTTAAAGGCTATAACAGCTCCTACAATACTATAGTTATAGTATAGGGGGGCTGCTATGGCAATTTCTACGGCATTTGTAAGTTCATTAAAGAAGGGTTCTGAAAAATAGGAATTTCCATTAATGGCTTCTTGAAAATAGATATAATCACTTACATTTACACTTGTACCATCCTGTAAGGAAAGATTTCCTCTAAAATCTGATATACCTAAACTGGATAGGCCTAATCTATTTCTTTCCTTTTGTAGTGTATCTAATTTTTGCATCAAAGGAGCTTGTGGGTCTCCTAGATATTCGATATTTCCAATTGGTTCAATGGAAGATATATACATCTCAATCCTAGCGTCTACTAGGTTTGCAGAATCTATTGCCTTATTAAAAATCATTTCCTCTACTGTATTAATTAGGGAATTTTTAGAAATTTGGTAGGTTGTAAATCCAATAACTGAAGACAAGAGAATTATGATAATGGTGATGGTTAATAACATTCCAGTGGCAATACTCTTGGTGTTTTTTTTCAAGTGTAAGTTTTTAACTTCCAAGGCATTCACTCTCCATTTTTGTAGAATAAAGTAAATTTATGTAACTTCTTAAACTTTCTTCTATTATACACTATATTGAGTTAGATTTACATATTTTTCTAGTAAGTATAATATATTTATTTTAAAGATTATAAATTGACTTTGGCACTTTTGTATAGTACACTAATAACATAATAAAATCATCTGTTTAAAAATTCAGTCAAAGACATATCTTATATGTCTTTAATTTAAAGAAGGGGGAAGTAAAATGAGGAGGAAAGTAATATTAATTATTCTATCTCTAGTTCTCGTTTTGGGAACATTAGCAGGTTGTGGTGCTAAGGAGACCTCAGGTGGTGACAGTGATGTAATTAAAATTGGGGTTTTCGAGCCTATGACTGGAGTCAATGCAGCAGGTGGAGAGATGACTGTAGAAGGTATTAAGCTTGCCCACGAAAAAGTCAATACTGTACTTGGCAAGAAAATAGAGCTAGTCATTGCAGACAATAAGTCTGATAAGGTAGAAGCTACAAATGCAGTTTCCAAGCTAATTGATAAGGATAAGGTAGTGGCTATTATAGGTAGTTATGGTTCTTCCCTATCTATGGCTGCGGGAGATGTAGTTAAGGAAGCTAAGGTACCGGCCGTTGGCTGTTCACCTACTAACCCACTGGTTACTTTAAACAACGATTACTATTTCAGGGTATGTTTCATCGACCCATTCCAAGGAACAGTTATGGCAAACTATGCTGTTAATGAGTTAGGAGCAAAAACCGCTGCCATAATCCAAGACGTTCAGCAGGATTATTCAGTAGGTCTATCTGCTTACTTTAAAGAAGCTTTTATAAAATTAACTGGTTCTGAGTCCTCCATAGTAGGAGAGGCTTCCTACAATACTGGAGACCAAGACTTCTCAGCTCAATTGACCAATATAAGGTCCTTAAATCCAGATGTTATATTTGCACCAGGAAACTATGGTGAATCAGCATTACTTATTAAACAAGCAAGAGACTTAGGTATAACTACCCCAATCCTTGGTGGAGATACTTGGGAGTCTCCAGAGTTCTTAGAAATAGGTGGAGCAGCAGTAGAAGGTATAGTTTATAGTACTCACTTTACATCAGAGGCACCTGTAACTGAAGTATCTGAGACCTTCTTAAAGGAATACAAGGAGAAATATGGCAAGGATGCCAATGCCTTTGCAGCATTAGGATATGATGCCTACATGGTTATTATAGAAGCTATTGAAAAGGCAGGTTCAGCAGATCCAGTGGCCATAAGGGACAAGATTGCTGAAACTACTAACTTCATAGGAGCAACTGGAATCATTACCCTAGACGAGAACGGAGACGCAGTTAAGTCTGCTGTTATAAATAAAGTAGAAAATGGAGAGTTTGTATACTTAACAACTGTTGATCCTGTTAACTAACTTTTCTTTTGGAGGAGTTTATTATGAATATGAGCATACAAGAGTTCCTACAACATATGGCTAACGGCATATCTTTAGGGAGTCTATATGCTCTGATTGCCATTGGATATACTATGGTCTATGGAATATTAAGACTTATCAACTTTGCCCATGGAGATATATTTATGCTGGGAACATATTTGACCTTCTACGGCATAATATTTACTCCAATACCTTGGTATATAGTATTTATACTGGCTCCAGCCCTTACAGGCCTTTTGGGCCTAGTATTGGAAAGACTAGCCTACAAGCCCTTAAGGGAGTCACCAAGGATTACAGTTTTAATATCAGCCATAGGTGCATCCTTCTTATTACAAAATTTAGGCATATTGGTGTTTGGGGGAAGGCCAAAGGCCTTCCCAACTCCTGCAATATTGGAGAAGGTATTAAATGTAGGGGGAGTTTCCATAGCAA
The DNA here is from genome assembly GCA_012728125.1 of Tissierellia bacterium. GTDB lineage: Bacteria > Bacillota > Clostridia > Tissierellales > Tissierellaceae > JAAYFT01. Next base: position 8,594 of record JAAYFT010000066.1, read on the forward strand.
TTGTAAACTTTGTAATTCCAATAGTTACTGTTATCCTACTAATAGGTCTAAATTATGTAATCCAAAAGACAAAAACTGGAATGGCAATGAGAGCTTTATCTAAAGACTACGAAACTGCCAGCCTTATGGGAATAAATATAAATGGAATAATATCTATTACCTTTTTCATAGGCTCCTTTTTAGCTGCCATGGGTGGTATTATGTGGGGAGTTAAGTATCCTCAGCTTATGCCCCATATGGGAGTATTGCCTGGACTTAAGTGTTTTATTGCAGCAGTTATTGGTGGAATAGGCAATATCACCGGTGCAGTTTTAGGAGGCTTTATTCTAGGTTTGGGAGAAATCCTACTTATTGCATTTTTACCTACTCTTACAGGTTATAGAGATGCCTTTGCCTTTATACTACTAATTGTTATACTCCTACTTAAGCCTACAGGTTTAATGGGAGAAAAAATTACGGAGAAGGTGTAGCCTATGAAAAAGATCAGTTTAAAGGATAATATATGGTTAAAAATAGGAATATTAGTTGTGGCCTTAATAGGCTTAGTTGTAATAAATTTATTTTTAGATAGTTATAAGGTAAAGGTTCTTAATCTTTGTGCTATTTATATAATTTTAGGTTTGAGTATGAATTTGATTAATGGGTTTACAGGCCTTTTCTCCTTAGGACATGCAGGATTTATGGCCATAGGGGCTTATACTGTAGCCATACTGACTATGCCTTTGGAAGCAAAGACAATGAACTATTATATGAAACCTATGGTACCATTTTTACTAAATCTTAACCTGCCCTTTATCTTTGCCTTACTCATAGGTGGACTTATGGCAGCCCTATTTGGTTTTTTAATTGGGGCACCTGTTCTTAAGCTTACAGATGATTATTTGGCCATTGCTACCCTAGGTTTTTCTGAGATCATTAGGATAGTATTTATAAACCTTCAAAGTATTACTAATGGTTCTTTGGGGCTCAAGGCCATACCTCAGATGACTAATAAGTTTATTGCAGAACCCTTGGGACTTAGTTCAAAGACTAACCTATTGTGGGCCTGGGGCATAGCCATACTTACCATTATATTTATGCAGGTCTTGATGAAGGGAAGTTATGGTAAGGCCTTTAAGGCCATTAGGGAGGATGAAATTGCAGCCAGGTCCATGGGGATTAATTTGTTTAAACACAAGGTGATGAGTTTTACTATAGGTTCCTTTTTAGCAGGTATTGGTGGCGGACTTATGGCTGTGCATCTTGGTACTATTGACCCTGCTTTATTTAAATTTGCCCTTACTTTCAATATCTTGCTAATTGTAGTATTGGGAGGTATGGGGAATATCTACGGTACTGTAATCTCTGCCATAGTCATCACTGTAGCCATGGAAGCCCTAAGGTTCTTAGATGGGTCTATGAACTTTGGTTTCTTTACTACACCAGCATTACCTGGACTAAGGATGGTAGTATTTTCCTTAGCTTTAATGGTTGTAGTTATATTTAAACGAGATGGATTTATTAGGGATACCCTAGAGAAGGTGAGGGGAAAATATGCTAAAAATCAATAATATGACTATGAGATTTGGTGGTGTGGTGGCAGTAAACCAGCTTTCCATGGAGATAGAAAAGGGGCAAATTGTAGGCCTAATAGGCCCCAATGGGGCAGGGAAGACTACTGTATTTAATGTGGTTACTGGAGTCTATAAGCCTACAGATGGAGAAGTATACTATGGAGAAAACCATGAAAAGATTTCCCATCTTCGACCTGACCAAATAGCAAAACTAGGTATATGCCGTACCTTTCAAAATATAAGACTATTTAAGGAATTGTCTGTATTTGACAATGTATTTATAGGAGGACATTTGAGACTTAGGTCTGGTTTATTTTCCTCAGTACTTAGGCTTCCAATGTATAATAGGGAAGAAAAAGAGATGACTAAAAAGGCTGAATACCTACTTGAAAAAGTAGGCCTATTTGAGGAAAGAAATGAAAAGGCCTATTCTCTGCCTTATGGTATGCAGAGGAGGCTTGAAATAGCCAGGGCCTTAGCAACAGAACCACGACTTCTCTTATTAGATGAGCCTGCAGCTGGGATGAATCCTCAAGAGACTCAAGACTTAATGGAGTTTATCTATAATATAAAGGATGAATTTGATTTGACCATATTTTTAATTGAACACCATATGGAAGTAGTTATGGGGATTTGTGAAAATATCTTTGTATTAGACCATGGAAATCTAATAGCTCAGGGTAACCCACAGGAGATTCAATCCAATGAAAGGGTTATAGAAGCTTATTTGGGGGTGGAATAATGCTTAAGGTGACGAATTTACATGTTAGCTATGGCGGTATCAAGGCCTTAAGAGGTATTAATATTAATATTGAAGAAAATAAGATAGTTACCTTAATAGGTGCCAATGGAGCAGGTAAGTCTTCCACCCTAAGGGCTATTATGAACTTGGTGAAGAAGGATCAGGGAAGAGTTGAATATGATGGTGAAGATTTGACTAATCTAAAGACTATGGATATAGTTAAGAAGGGTATTGCTTTATCTCCTGAAGGCAGGAGGGTTTTTGCCAACTTAACTGTAGAGGAAAATCTGATTTTAGGGGCATATACTAGGGAGGATAGGGGAGAAATTAAAAAAGATATGGAAAAGGTATATGCTCTATTCCCCCGATTGAAGGAAAGGTCCTGGCAGAAGGCTGGTACCCTTTCAGGGGGAGAGCAGCAAATGCTGGCTGTAGGTAGGGCCTTGATGGTAAGGCCAAAGGTTTTGATGCTGGATGAACCTTCTTTAGGCTTGGCCCCTTTGTTAGTTAAGGATATTTTTGATATAATAAAGGAGATACACAGTCAAGGCAATACCATTCTATTGGTTGAACAAAATGCCAAGAAGGCATTGGAGATAGCAGACTATGGATATGTGCTGGAAACAGGAGAACTAGTTCTAGAAGGCCCAGGACAAGAACTACTTAATAATGAAAGGGTTAAGGAAGCCTATCTTGGAGAAGCTAAATAAACAATTGACAATGGACAATTTTAACCAATTCACAATTATCAATGCACAATTCACAATTGTGAAAGCCAGGTACTAGGGTCAAAAGGACCTCAAAGTTTGACCCTAATAATTGTTAATTGTGAACTGTGAATTGTGAATTGAAAAAGATTGTGAATTATTCTTTAGTTAATAAGGTCCTTCGTTAGTAATACTTATACTTAAAAGCTCAGAGTAAGACTTTATTAACTTATCCTGTCCCGCCTCAGGAAGATCTTTAGTGCCAATCTGAGCATTAGCGAAGAATCTTATAAAATACAAAAATGGTAAATCACTAGTATGATTTGCCATTTTTTTATTTGTAATCATAATGTAACCTAATTTACCCTTTTATTAGTATATAATGTAATTAAAGCAATGTACAATTGTGAAAGCTAAGGACTAGGGCAAAAGGACCCAAAAGTTTGACCATAATAATTGTCAATTGTGAATTGTACATTGTCAATTGATAAAAGGGGTTGGTAATATGAAAAAACTAGTTTCCTTAACTCTGATCATCTTTATGATTTTCAGTGCAGCCATATCCTTTGCTTCCTACGAAGAAAAGGTTTCAAATCATTGGTCTAAGGATTTTATTGATAAAGAGTTTGTTGCCTACTACTTCCCTTATTTAGCAAAGGATAACTTCCAAAGGTTTGACCCAACTGCAGCTTTTGATGAAAAGGATTTTACTCTATCATTAGCTTCCCTTTCTATGGACTTTGATATAGAATTGACCTTTGACGATATAGGGATTTCAAAAGACTTAACTAGAAAGGAAGCAGTTAATATTATTGGTAGGAAGCTTATTGAAGACCCTACATTAAAATATGAAGAAAAAGAAATTCCCTTCCAAGATATTAATACTATGGATGAAGAAAGCATAGAATTATTAAGAGTACTATTTAGTTTGGGTATTATCAATGGAGTTTCAGAGACGAGTTTTGCTCCAGATAAATTTTTGACCCAAAGTGAAGCCATAATAATTTTACAAAGATTGAAAGGAGTTTGGGAAGGGATGAGGGAGGTAGTATTCAATATTAGAGGTATAATCCAAAGCTATAATAATCAAGAAGCTATAGTAGTAAAGGAAGAAGGAGATAAGCTCCTAGTAACTATTACTAAAGAGTTCCCTACACCTGGATATGCTATGGATATTAATAGGATATTTAGGGGGAGAGGCGAATACAAGATAGAGTTAGATATTGTACCGCCAAAACCAGATGCCATACTGCCCCAAGTAATTACTTACAAGACCATGACCATAGAAATAGATAAGGAACAACTAACACAAGGACCACCCTATGTATTTACAGTAGATGGTATAAGGCAATCTATTAGATAGTTTGCCTTTTTTGCTTTTTTGACTTTATTAAGTTATTGATGACAGAATGTGACATATTTGATAGAATAATAATGAAAATAGTGATAATTATGATTAAATAATTGAATGGAAACGAAAAAATCTACTAGGAAGTGGTCAAATGAGATTAGATAATAAATTTAATGAAAAAGTCAATCCTACAAAAGAAGCACTAATTGTAGCAATTATTTACTTAGTTTTAAGCTCAATGCTAACGACTATATATGATATTAGGTTTTTTATTTTGATTAGTACTGTGATTATATTTTTTATGATATATGATAGGGTAAAAAGGATTAAGAAGATAAATAGTGTTGTAGCAGAGAGTTTAGAGGAGCTATCGGTCACTAAAAAGGGGATGGAAGATGCTCAGGAAAAACTACAGATGGAGCAGATGTTAAGCGAGAATATCATCAAAAATTCTTCCCTAGTAATATATACTTGGGATTTAGACTATAATATCCTAAGCTTTAACCCATATAGTGAAAGGGTTACAGGCTATAAAGAGGAAGAAGTCATAGGTAAGTCATGGGTAGATTTATTTTTGTATATATAGATAACTTTAAGCAGATAAATGATACTTTGGGCCATAGTGCAGGGGACAAGCTTTTGGTCCATATAAGTGAATTACTTAAGTCAGATAAGGAAAACATATATTATCTTTCTAAACTGGGAGAAGATGAATTCTCCATTATTTTAGATAATGTAAACTGTAGAGAGGATGTTATTAGAAGAACAGAGAGGATCTTAGAGCTGATTAGACAGCCTTGGTCTACTGACAACCATGAATTTCATATTTCTGCCAGTATAGGCATAGCTATGTACCCAGATGATGGGGACAATTTTTATGACTTGATGAAATATGGCAATATGGCCATGTACCATGTTAAACAAAAGGGTAAAAATGACTATTATTTTTATCAAGAGGACCTAGGCAAAAGGATATCCTTTAATACCTTTATAATAAATCAGATTAAGAGGGCCATAGCGGAGGAGCAGTTTAAGCTCCAATACCAGCCTATTATTGACTTGAAAACCGGTGATCTTTATGGTTTAGAATCCCTACTTAGGTGGCATCATCCTAAGAGGGGCTATATTTCTCCTTTGGAATATATACCTTTAATCGAGGAAACAGGCCAAATTTTAGATGTTACATCTTATATATTGAAGGTGGCCATTAGGCAGAAAAAACTTTGGCAGGATAAGGGCTATCAAGGCTTCCACCTAGGAGTTAACTTATCTAATAAGTCTCTTATGAAATGTGGCATAGATGTTGAATTGGAAAAGTTGTTGGCTGAATACGATATTAACCCAAAGGAATTTGTTTTGGAAGTTACTGAAACTGCTTTTGTCGACAATGTAAACTATTGTATAGACTCCCTAATAGGGGTCAAGAAACTAGGAGTAAAAATTGCCTTAGATGACTTTGGAACTGGCTATTCTTCCTTAGCCCAGTTAAGGAGTTTGCCAATAAACTTTATTAAGATAGACAAGATGTTTATTAACAATATTACAAAAAGTCGTCAAGATGAGTTGCTAGTTAAGACTATTATAGATTTAGCCCATAACATGGATTTAGGTGTTGTGGCAGAAGGTATAGAGACTAAGGAACAAAGAGACCTCTTGTGTCAATTGGGATGTGACTATGGTCAAGGGTTTTATTTTGCTAAACCCTTAGACGCTATTGATGTTGAATCTATTTATTTGTCAAAGGTGAAAGCAAATGTCTAAGAAAGTTGGATTGGTACATTCAGCAGCTATGATATCTATCTTAACCCTTATATCTAAGGGGTTAGGCTTTTTAAGGGAGATTATGATAGCCAATAGGTTTGGTTCAGGCATGGAGACGGATACCTATTTTGTTGCCATGACTGGAACAGTGATTATAATGGGAACATTAGGTGCTGCCTTAAATACTACCTTGATACCTATATTTACTGAAATAGGACAAAAATATGGGAGAAGGGGCAAGCTAAAATACTTTAACAATGTTGTAAATTTGGTATTAGCTATTACCTTAATCATAGTAGCCCTTGGTTTTATTTTTTCACCCATTATAATAAAGATCTTGGCTAAGGACTTTGAAGGAGACCAGTTCCTACTAGCTGTTAAATTACATAGGATAGGTATGCCCATAGCCATATTTTTAGGGCTTACTTATGTGTTTTCAGGCCTATTACATAGTAGTCAGATCTTTGGTCCACCTGCTATTTCTGGCTTTCCTTACAACTTTGTATTTTTAGCCTATTTAATATTCTTTAGCAGAGAACCAAATATAGTTGCTTTAATGATAGTGTCAGTTATAGCTGCCTTTTTCCAATTCTTTATACTTGTTCCTGCAACTAGGCATATGGGATATAGGTATAGGTTAGGGTTTAATCTACGTGATAGGTATTTGCAAAAGGCCATGGGGCTAGTATTGCCAGTCCTTGTTGGGTCAATGGTCCAACAGATAAATGTTATCATAGACAAGACCCTAGCCTCTGGTCTAGTGGTGGGAAGTATATCGGCCCTGAACTACGCTTCTAAGATAAATGATGTGGTTATAGCTGTATTTATAATGGCCATAACTACTGTAGTCTTTCCTATGTTATCTGAAGCCTTTGCCAGGGATAGTCTTGGAGATGTGAAGAGGATTTTGGGCCAGGGTATAAATATAATACTAATAATTACAGTGCCTGCAACTATAGGTTTGATTTTGCTGGGAGAGCCTATAGTATATTTATTTTTCCAAAGAAATGCCTTTGATGAAGTGGCTACTTATATGACTAGCCAGGCTTTGATCTTTTATTCTTTAGGCCTTGTAGGTTCGTCTTTAAGGCTTATGCTCAATAAGGTTTATTATTCTTTTCAAGATACAAGAACTCCTATGGTCAATGGGATGGTGGCAGTAGTAGTGAATTTAGTATTTAATTTGATACTTATTAAGCCCATGGGCCATAGGGGCCTTGCCTTGGCTACCAGCATATCTGCCACTGCAACGACCATTGCCCTATTTATAAGCTTAAGAAGAAAAATAGGCCCCATAGGGTTGACAAGGTATTTAATATGCTTTATAAAGACCTTGGCTGCTTCTTTAATCATGGGCCTAGTAGTATTTTTAATCTACTATAAACTAGGAGCCTTGTTACCGGCTATAAAGCTGGTTCAAATAATAGTATTACTAGCCTCAGTAGCCCTAGGAGCCCTAGTATATTTTGCTTTATGTATAGTCTTTAGGGTGAAGGAACTGGGGCTGATAGTGAGAAAGTTTTAAAGTAGTGAATAGTGAATAGTGAAAAGTGAATAGTTAGTTAGGGTCTAGCTTTGGGGAAAGAAACTTGACTTAGATATTATAAATATGTACAAAAAAACAAAAATGACAAATCATTCGGTAGATTTGTCATTTTTTATAAATTTATTTGCGA
>JAAYFT010000067.1 GCA_012728125.1 Tissierellia bacterium
TAGTACCCACAAGACCTTACCTTCCTTCACCCAAACATCTATGATCCATGTAGGTAGTGATAGGATAGATGTAAATAAGCTTAGGGATAGGTTCCAACTATATACAACAACATCTCCTTCTTATTTGTTTATTGCCTCCAATGAAATAGCCACAGCCTATATGGCCACAAAAAACAAATAGAATTAAAGGACAGTATAGGAAAAGTATCTGCAACTTCCATTATTCCTTATCCACCAGGAGTACCCCTAGTAGTTCCAGGTGAGGAAATAACCCAAGAAGTATACGCCCAAATAATGTCTCTAATGGAAAACAGTATAGAAATAGTTGGTTTAATGGGATATAATAAAGATAAATTAGTTATAGTGGAATAAGAAAGGAAGACGTTTAGTGAGAGGACAGTTTATAACATTAGAGGGACCAGATGGGTCAGGAAAATCCACCATATTGAAATTAATAGAGAATTATCTAAAAGATAAGGGCATAGAATTTATCACCACAAGGGAACCGGGAGGTACCAAAATAGGTGAAAAAATTCGCCATATTATCTTAGATAACGACAATACAAACATGGGTGGAGAAACAGAAGCCTTGCTTTATGCAGCTGCTAGGGCCCAACATGTACATGAAAAGATAATTCCAGCCTTAGAGGAAGGGAAAGTAGTAATCTGTGATAGATTTACCCTATCTAGCCTAGCATATCAAGGGGTAGGCAGGGATCTAGGCATCCAAAGGGTAAAGGACATAAATGATTTTGCCATTAGGGGAATTTACCCAGATTTAATCCTATTCTTCCATGTAAACCCAGAAGTTACTTTAGGGAGGAAAATTGGGAAAAATAGTGCCGATAGATTAGAGTTGGAAGGCAATGAATTTCACAAAAAGGTATATGAAGGCTATATGAAACTATTAGACATGTATCCTAAAAACATAAAGATAATAGATGCAAGCAAATCTATTGATGAAGTCTTTAAGCAAAGCATTGAAGCCATAGAAACCTTATTAGATAGGGGGAGTGATTTATGAAATTAATAATATGTATAGTACAAGACCAAGACTCTGGAGCCTTAATAGATGACTTAACAGAAAACCAATATAGGGTAACAAAACTATCATCTACAGGAGGATTTTTAAAATCTGGAAACACTACTTTACTAGTGGGAGTAGATGAAGAAGAAGTAGACTCTGTTTTGAGGATAATTGAAGAAAACTGTAAGACTAGAGAAATTACCACATCTTTAATGAGTATGACCATGCCAGGAGACACTTATATGCCATTTCCATTGGAAGTTAAAGTAGGTGGGGCTACAGTATTCGTATTAGATGTAGAAAAACATATAAAAATATAGGGGTGAGTAAATTGAAACTAATAATTGCAATTGTTCAAGATGATTATATAAACAAGGTAATTAAGGTTTTAATGGACAACAAAATAAGAACTACAAAACTATCATCCACAGGTGGCTTTCTTAAGTCAGGAAATACTACCCTATTCATAGGAGTAGAAGATAAGGAAGTAGATAAGGTTGTTGAACTGATAAAGGAACAATGTGAAAGTAAAAATGTAAAGACAGGAAAAGAGGAAGTTACAGTAGGAGGAGCCAATTTATTCATAGTAGATATTGATAGACATATTAAGATTTAGGTTGAGGGAGACAAATGGACTTTACAGATATAATAGGTCATGAAAAACAAATAAAATCCCTAAAGAATTCCATAAAAAATGGAACCATAAGCCATAGCTATATATTTGAGGGAGAAGAAGGATTAGGCAAAAGGACTGTGGCATATGTTTTTTCCAAAACCCTCTTATGTGAAAAGGGGCAAGATGAACCGTGTAACACTTGTAGTTCCTGCATAAAATTTGATACTTTTAACCATCCGGATTTTAATATCATATCTCCAACCAATAATACTATAAAAAGGGAAGAAATAGATAGATTAATTAAAGATATATCTACCATGCCCTTTGAAAGCAATAGGAAGATCTATATTATAGATGATTGTCACACTTTGAGATTAGACAGTCAAAATATACTTTTAAAGACCTTGGAGGAGCCGCCAGAGTATGTAACCATAATCCTGATAACATCGGAAAAGGAAAAAATAATTTCCACCATACTATCAAGATGTCAAAGCATAAAATTTTACTCCTTGGAAAATTCAAAAATAGTAGATCTATTAGTAGAAGAACATAATGTAGAAATTAATAGGGCTAAGTTTATTGCAAGTTTCTCTAAGGGTTCCTTGAAAAAATCACTTGAACTTGCTAATTCCAGTGATTTTTTTAATATGAGAGGGGAAATAATTGAAATAATAGATAGTTTATTAAGGGGAGATAGGATAAAAGCTCTTACTTCATTAGATTTCTTTAACGAAAATAAGGAAAATACTGAGGAAATATTAGATATTATGGTATATTGGTTTAGGGATTTACTCATACTTAAAGAAACGGGAAATACTGATTTACTAATCAACAAGGATATGGTAGAAAGATTATCAAATCAAACTTTTGTGGATTTAAATAGAATAAATGATATAATATATAGAATAGACGAGACTAAAATCAATATCAAGAGAAATGTTAACTTTAATTTACTTATAGAAACAATGCTTCTCAGTATATAGGAGGAATTATTTAATGGTTAAAGTCGTGGGAGTAAGATTTAAACGTGCAGGGAAAATATACTATTTTGACCCTGGTGAAATAGATGTTAAACTAAATGACTTTGTAATAGTTGAAACAGCAAGAGGTATAGAGTTTGGACATGTAGTGGTAGGACCAAAGGAAGTAACAGAAGATGAAATAGTAGCTCCCTTAAAAAGTGTCATAAGGGTAGCCACAGATGAGGACTTTGAAATCCATAGAGAGAATAAACGAAAAGCTAAGGAAGCCTTGATAATATGTGAACAAAAAGTAGCAGAACATGGCTTGGCCATGAAGCTAGTAGATGTAGAATATACCTTTGACAACAATAAGGTAATATTCTACTTTACAGCCGATGGCAGGGTAGACTTTAGGGAATTAGTTAAAGACCTAGCTGCTATTTTTAGGACTAGGATAGAACTAAGACAAATAGGTGTTAGGGACGAGGCTAAGATGATTGGTGGAATAGGGCCTTGTGGCAAGACTGTTTGCTGTGGCCAATTCCTAGGGGAATTTGAGCCAGTGTCTATAAAAATGGCAAAGGAACAAAGCCTATCCTTAAATCCAACTAAGATATCAGGCCTTTGTGGCAGGCTTATGTGCTGCTTAAAATTTGAACATCAGGTCTATGAAGAACTTTTACAGAAAATGCCTCAACTAGGAGCCATAGTAGATACCCCTGAAGGTAGAGGTACAGTAATAGAGACCTTTACCCTACTGGAAAAAGTCAAGGTTAAGGTAAGGTTGGAAGATCTAACAGATGATGTCTTTTTATTCCATATAAGTGATATTAAGGATACTGGAGAAATAGATCCAGCCTACGAGAAAACCGCAGAAGTCATAGAAATACCTGCTGACGAGGATGTAGATATAGAAAATCTAGAAGATTAAAAAAAATTAAATATATTTAATAAAGATTAAATGTGGCAAAAACATCTTTTATTATATAATAAAATCTGTTAGAATTAAATTGTATTAGTCATTACCTTGACAAAGGGGGGTGTAGCAATAATGGCATATAAAATAACTGATGATTGTATTGCTTGCGGTGCTTGCCAAGCTGAGTGCCCAACCGATTCAATTTCAGAAGGCGATATTTATGTTATAGACCCTGAGACTTGTATTGATTGTGGTGCTTGTGCAAACGTTTGCCCAGTAGATGCACCTCAACCAGAATAGTACTTAAAAAAAGACCCATCAGGGTCTTTTTTAGTACAGCATAAATTAGTGAATAACTAATAGTTAATAGTGAATAGTTATTAGCATCAAGCCTTAAGGTTAAATCCAATAGCAGCAAATTTATTTGCTGCTAACCAAAGTTATTCACTTTTAGTTATTCACTATTCACTAACAACTGTTGTAGAAAGGTGTTATGAATGATAGAAGCTAATGAGCGTATAGATATAATTCCCGGTACAAATTATAAAATAATCCAAAATAAAGATAAATTCTCCTATGGCATGGATGCTATTTTGCTATCTTCCTTTGCTAAGGCCAAGGGAGTAGTTGTGGACCTAGGGACTGGAACGGGAATTATACCCCTTAGGATATATAGAGAGAAAAAAGTGGACATAATCTATGGTGTAGAGATACAAAAAGAAGTTGCCAATATGGCTAAAAGATCTGTAGAGTTAAATAACCTACAAGATAAGATTAAGATTTTACATATGGATTTAAAAGACCTACATAAAAACTTTAAAAAGGCTTCAGTAGATGTAATAACTACAAACCCTCCCTATATGAAGGCAGGAGGAGCCTTAATCAACCCAGAAGAAAACTTTGCCATATCTCGCCATGAAATCACCTGTACCCTAGAGGATATAATTAAGGTATCTCAATATCTACTAAAGCCCTTAGGTAAGTTTTACATGGTACATAGGCCAAATAGGCTAGTAGATATTATGTATTATCTAAGAAGGTATAATATAGAACCTAAATATATAAGATTTGTTCAACCAAAGGTAAACAAAAGACCAAACTTAGTCTTAATAGAAGGGGTAAAAAACGGAAAGCCAGATTTAAAGTTCCATAACCCCTTAATAGTGTATAATGAAGATAACACTTATAGGGATGAAATATATGAAATTTATGGAATGATGATAGATAACAATAGAAAGTAAATAAACGGAGTGATAAAATGGAAAAAGGAACTCTCTATATATGTCCTACACCAATAGGAAATCTTGAAGACATAACATTGAGAACCTTAAAAGTCTTAAAGGAAGTAGATTTAATAGCAGCAGAAGATACAAGACATACCATCAAGCTTCTCAACCACTATGATATTAAAAAGCCTTTAACATCCTATCATGAACACAATATAAAGGAAAAGGGAATTGAATTAATTGAAAAGTTAAATCAAGGGGTAAACATAGCCCTAGTATCTGATGCAGGAATGCCAGGCATATCAGACCCTGGAGAAGACCTTATAAAAGAGGCCATAGAAGCCAATATAAAAGTTGTCCCCCTGCCAGGACCAACAGCCAGCATAACTGCCCTAATCATATCGGGACTTGCTACAGACAAGTTTACCTTCTACGGTTTCCTTTCAGCAAAGAAAAAAGACAGGATCAAAGAACTACAGGAAATAAAGGACTATAAAATGACAACAATTCTCTACGAAGCACCCCACAGGCTCTTAAACTTACTTGAAGCTATGGTTGAAATATTAGGAGACAGGAAGATATCCATTTCCAGAGAATTAACGAAAAAATACGAAGAAACCTTTAGGGGTACACCAAAGGAAGCCTTAGAAAAATTCCAAGCCTCAGGAGTAAAGGGAGAATTTGTAATCGTAGTTGAAGGAAGTAAAGAAGAGGAAAAACCAGAGATAGATATAGAAGAGGCTTTAAGAGCATACCTAAACCAAGGCTATACAAAGAAGGAAGCAGTCAAGAAGGTTGTAAAAGAATACAATTTGCCTAAAAATAAAGTATATAGGGTTAGTTTAGAAATTAGTGAATAGTTAAGAATGAAAAGTGAATAGTTTATGTCATTCTGAACGGAGTGAAGAATCTTTAGACCTGAAAGATAGACCTAAATAACTATTCACTATTAGTTATTCACTATTTACTGATAATTGTGCACTGTGAATTGTCAACTGTCAATTGTCAATTATATAAAAGGGGCTGATGGAAATTTATACCATACATAACGACTTAAAAGACAAGATAAGCAACTTAAATAACCTATTGCAGGAAAAATATAAGGGAATATTTTCACAGGATAGGGAATTTCTTAGAAACTTCATAAGACAATATATTGGGCCCATTAACTCCATGGAAAAGCTAGACAATAAACACCTGGCTCTATATGAAGCCAAGGGCGGCATAGTTGGAGTAGACGGGTCCACTAACAGGGTAGGAGGAGCCTATCCCCATTTCGTAGAAGTCTTCCAAGGCTTAGCCAAATCTACTTTAATTAAAGACGAACCAATCTTCATAGCAGATATTTACTCCCCCTTACTTTCAGATATTCCAAAGAACATATTAGAAGATGATGAAAAAAAGGACAAGGAAACAGAAGCTAAAAACAGGCTATTATCTGATATAGAAGTAAAAGTGGCCTTAGAAGCAGTTAAAAAATACAAGCCCTATGGCATACTAATGGACGGTTCTTTAATCAGATACTATATATATTCCTACGATTTATGGATGGAATTGAGAAATCAATGTGAGGAAAATGGTATTATATTAGTAGGAGTCATTAAGGATACTAAGACAACCATTATAGGTAATAAGCTTGGAGAAGTATATCCAGAATACAAAATAAATGCCTATGATAGGGAACTATTATTTGGAATACTGGATTATGGAGAAGTAATAGTCATTGACGATGACGTAAACAGCAAAAAAGAATCAGGCTACTCCTCTGTATTTATGAGGTCCTCCCAATCTCCTACAGTCATAGGAATGGATATAATAGATAGTCAAAAGCCATATCTAGAAGAAATGAGCAGGCTCATATTTACCTTAACCCCAGAAAACAGTAGGGGAGTGCCCTTGTGGCTAGACCTAGTGGACAAGGAAGTCCAAATTTCCGATGCCATAATGAAAAACTTACTAGAAAGATACTTAGACAGGGATATATACGAACGTTTCTTTGTATCCGAAAGAGCAAGACGGACGTTATAACAGTTAATAGTGAATAACTAATAGTGAATAACTATGGAAAGCAGCCAATTCATTCGCTGCTACTCAGACTACTCATAAGCTGAACACAAGCAACTATTCACTGATAAAGAAAGGGTGAAAATAAATGAAAGTAGTAGGTATTACAACCCAACAAGAAGTCTTCGTAGGTTCAAGGACTAGGAACTTTAGAATAAACGAATTCATTATAATCGAAGACCCTCAACAAGATGACCTAATGGGAGAAGTAGTAGAAGCCCATACCGTTAATAGATATATCCCCTTAAATATAGGTGGTGACTTTGTAGATAATTCTGTCCTAGAATCCTTAAAAACCTTAGGTTATAATATAGACCAAGAAACTATTTACATAGCAAAGGTAAGACTATTAAACGAAGCCTTATACCCAGTACAAACAGGCTCAGACATTAGGCTGCCAAAATTCCATGAAGTCAAGGACCTCATGATCAAGGCCACAAAGGAAGAAGGTTTAGTTCTTGGAACCATTAGAAACACAGATGATATGGCGGCCGATATGGATGAAGAATTTCAAAACCTACTATATACCTTTGAAGATAATAAACTATGCCAGCAAAGAGAAATCCCCTTTATACTAGACCTAAAATCCATGCACCAATACCCACATATAGGAGTATTTGGAGGTTCAGGATCAGGTAAATCCTTTGGTCTTAGGGTATTGTTGGAGGAACTAATGCAGCACAATATCCCTACCATAGTTTTAGACCCTCATTTTGAAATGGATTTCAGTGAAAAGGCACCATATATTAAGGATAAGGAAATTGATTTTACAGATAGATTTAAATGCCTACAGGTAGGCTACCACGTAGGAGTCAAATTTCAAGACCTAAATGCTCAAGATTTAAAGAACCTACTAGACGCTGCATCACCTATAACTGATGCCATGAACAATGCAGTAGATGTTCTTTTTAAATATAATGACTCTTTCCAAAGCTTTTATGATAGGCTAAAGATGTTAATTGAAGCCCAAGAAGAAGGTTCCTTAGATAAAATAGAAGCTAGGATAAGAGAGGCCGAAAATGAAGATGAAAGAAAGGCTTGGGTAGCCAGAAGGGAAATATATCTATCCTACGACAAGACCTGCCCATATAGTTCAGTAAGGGGAATAATGTGGAGATTAAAGAGGCTAGACAATGAAGGAATCTTTTCTAAAGATATAAGGGAAATAGAAGAGGGGCTTCAAAGGGGGAAACTAATAGTAATCCAGGGAAATACTAGGATACTTCAAGTATTTAGTACCTACCTATTAAACAATCTTTACCATAAAAGAAGGGATTATAAAGACTCTTTATATAAAAATACAGCAGCAGAATACTTCCCGCCCTTTATAGTAGTTACAGATGAGGCCCATAACTTTGCTCCAAAGGGATACAATTCCCCATCTAAATCCATATTAAAGGAGATATCCCAAGAAGGAAGAAAATATGGTGTATTCCTAATTTTAGCTACACAAAGACCTACCCTATTAGACGAGACCATTACTGCCCAATTAAACACTAAATTCATATTTAGAACTGTAAGAGCTTCAGATATTCAAACCATAAAAGAAGAAACAGACCTTACAATGGAAGAAACCAGGAGACTTCCCTATTTAAGGACAGGGGATGTATTTATATCTTCTGCGTCCATGGGTAGAACCATATTTGCCAGAATAAGGGCAGCCATCACCAGCAGCCCCCATACAGAGAACCCCTTTGATGAATTGAAAAACAAAGAAAAAGAAGATGATGAGAAATTCTTCAATATAATAAAAACCAAGCTTCCTGTAATGGAAACAGATTTAACTGATTTGATTACAGAAATTGAAAAGGAATTCAATATTACCTTTACAGTAGATTCACTTAGTGATAGGTTAAAAATTTTGTCCAAAAAGGGATTAATTAGTAGACAAGAGACGATTTTTGGGTATAGATATATTATGTCAAAGCTTGAATAAATTCTTCAAGGTGGTAATGGGATATGAACTCAATTAGAAAAAGATTCTATTTATTTGGTATATTGTTGACTCTTTTTGTATCAGTTGGCCTAATAGTTCAATATATCCACTTAAATAGGATTATTACCAAGGATAAGAAAATATCTATGGACAAGTCCTTAGAATACTTAGGTTATCAGATAAATAGTAGTCTAAGACATCATAGCCAATACACCATTGCAGCCGCAGAATTTATAGCACTTGAAAACTTGACAGAAGAAGATGTGGAGCGATTTTTCGATGGGCTAATTGCCAACAATCCCTATATAAAGTCCATATATTTTGGGGATAAAGACAATAATTTGTTTATCTCAGGTGATTGGACTCCCCCAGAGGACTATGACTGGATGTCAAGGGATTGGTACATAAAGGCTTTGGAATATGATGGGTTAGCATATTCCGATGTATTTCTAGATGCCATTGACGATAAGCCCATAATAGCCATA
>JAAYFT010000068.1 GCA_012728125.1 Tissierellia bacterium
TACCTCCATTGTCAACTAAAATAATATTTGTGGTTTACAATACTATAATATATAAGTGGTATCGTGATGTCAATGAAGAAAAAATAAAGTTTTTTCCAAAAAATAGTTGACATATAAATAATATATGTATATACTGTATATATACATCATATACAGTATATACGAAATAAACAGTTTACTAAGGAGGTAAGATATGAAAATTATCATATCTAATTCTTCCAATGAGCCCATATATGAACAGATATCCAGACAAATAAAAGGGATGATTATAAAGGGGGAACTTGCTGAAGGGGAAGCCCTTCCTTCCATAAGGGGGCTGGCAAGAGACCTTCAAATATCTGTTATCACTACAAAAAGGGCTTATGAAGAATTAGAAAAAGAAGGCTTTATTGAAACTATGCAGGGTAAGGGCTCCTTTGTAGCTATGCAAAATAAAGAGTTAATGAAGGAAAAGAAATTGAAGCTTATTGAAGAAAAATTAGCTGAAGTGGTTAGGGAATCTAAGGTTTTAGGAATTAAATACGAGGAAGTAGAAGAAATATTAAAGATTTTATTTGAGGAGTGATAATATGTTAGAAGTGAAAAACTTAACTAAAGACTTTAAGAAATTCAAATTAGATAATGTATCTTTCAAGTTGGAACCAGGCTATATTATGGGTTTTATTGGACCTAACGGAGCAGGCAAGAGTACAACCATAAAGTTAATTATGAATTTACTCAAAAAGGATTCTGGAGAAATAAAAGTATTTGGTATGGACCATATTAAATACGAAAAGGAAATAAAGGATAGGATTGGCTTCGTATATGATGAGTCTTATTTCTATGAAGACTTGTCTATTAAGCAAATGAAGGATATAATTGCACCTTTTTATACTAAGTGGGACGATCATAAGTTTAATTATTATATGAAAGAATTCAATTTAGACCCATCCCAAAAAATAAAGAAATTATCCAAAGGGATGAAGATGAAGTTTTCACTAGCCATAGGACTTTCTCATAATGCAGACCTAATTATCATGGACGAACCTACATCAGGCTTAGACCCAGTCTTTAGAAGGGAAATCTTAGATATTTTATATGACATAATCCAAGATGAAGAGAAAGCCATATTCTTTTCTACCCATATAACTACTGATTTAGAGAAAATCGCAGACTATATTACATTTATAAACGACGGAAAAATAGTCTTTTCTAATCCAAAAGATGAAGTTCTAGAAACCTATGGAATAGTAAAGGGTACTACTAGTTTATTAGACAGGGATACCAGAAAAGAATTCTTAGGACTAAGAGAAACTAAAGTAGGATTCGAAGGCTTAACCGAAAACCCAGATAAATTTAGAAGAAAATATGGAAATGAAGTTATTATAGAGAAGCCAAGTTTAGAAGATATTATGGTTTATAGTGTAAGGGGGTAAATATATGATAAGTTTGATAAAAAGAGATTTAAAATTAAACTTTGCCACTAAGGCATCGGTAATATTTTTAATAATATTTCTTCCATTTTTGATGTTGATAATGGAAATTAACGATATAGAGAGAATATACCCCTTTATGATACTAAGTTATGGATATATACTAACGAGTATGCCTTTTAGATATGATGCAAGAGAAAAAGCTGACTTGTTAATACAATCTTTGCCAATTAAGAAAAGAGATGTGGTTATAAGTAAATATATTTCTGCCTTAATCAATTATTTAATTGCTTTAAGTTATACTTGGTTTGTATTAAGTATATTGGATTTAATTAAGCTGGGAATAGGAGTTAATCTTAATTTAACCATAATAAAGGAAACAGTTTTTGTCTTTATTCTTGTTTCATCTATTTCTTTACCTGCTTATTTGAGATTACCTCCCAAACTAGCTGGTGTTGTAAATGTAATAATTTTTGTAATCATCTTAAATATCTTTGTATTTATGCCTGGGGATAAAGATATTACTAATATCATTAATATTTTTGGTGAATTTAGTAATAATGGGTTTTTTGCAATAGCTATATTAGGAATAATATATTTGCTATCTATGGGAATATCTATTTTCCTTTATGAAACAAGGGATCTGTATTAGGGGGTGGGTAAAATTGAAACATCTAATAATGAAGGATTTTAGGATATTAAAAACCATTATTATAATTTCAATAATTGCTGGCCTTCTTTTTTCCTACATTAGTTCAAGAGTTCCTACTGAATATGGAAGCCCAATTATCTTAAGCTATGGAATTATTATATTGGGTTACATTGGATTAATGTTTGCAGGTCAAAAAGAAATAAGGGCTAAATCCGATATAATCTTTAACTCCTTTCCTGTAAAGAGGAATGAAATAGTAAAGGCTAAGTATATGAGCATTATCTTATATCTATTATTAATATCTGGGATTGTATATATAGGATCAAATGTATTTGCAATTTTGGCAAGCAATGGCACAACAACAGGGGCAAGATTGAGGGAAATACTATTTGTCTTAGGCTTATTCGTATTATTTCTGTCAGTATATTTGCCCTTTGAATTTTATAATATAGGCAAGGTACAGGTATTTAACAGCATCTTTTATATCCTCCTTATACTATTACCAAACCTCGTAAGAAAGTATGTAAATGAAATTGTAAACAGCAAGATATTTAGGACCTTAATGAAATTAGATTTTAACACTTTTACCATGGTCTTACTAGGCGTTAGTATAATATCATATGTAATATCTTTAAACATATCTAAGGGAATATATGACAAGAAGGAATTTTAGTATATATGGGGGAGATCATACTAGATTAGAATCGTGGAATTTATACCCTACTATGTAAATGTATAAATGATCAAATAAGAGACGACTCTTTAAAAAGAATCGTCTCTTTCTTTATATAAATAACTGAATATCAGAATTAAGTGCATCTATTATATAATCCTCTGCTGTAGCTATGCTGACTTCTTTAAGTAATTCTTCCTCTCCAATCCCCATGACCTCGCAGGACAGTTTGCAAGCCTTCATACTTACGCCTTTTTTCAAGGCACCATTGAGAAAATCAGATAGCTTTGGTGTATCAGTATCTTCCATCATACCTACTAGCATCTTCTTACCAATACCTGCAAAGTTCATCTTTGACAAGGGTAAATCTTCAATATGCTTTGGACTCATATTGGCAAACATCTTCTCCATAGTAGTCTTATCTTCTTCAGGAATACTATTTGGGTCCCTAACTAGCATCAAGCCCCAAAAGGCAAAAAACATACTGACTTCTATATTCAATTCTCTAGCTGAATTGGCTAAAATCAAAGCAGCCAAGGCCTTATCATAATCTCCACTAAACATTAAAATACTCATCTTACTATTTCCGCTATTGTTCATAAAAAAACCTCCTTTCCACTAGCTTTAGCAGAAAGGATGGTTTCTATACTTATATTTATAGTAATTAACATTTTCACTTATTTTTTTCAATAGATGTGCAAATAGGTATATTTCATTAAAGTCATTATATAATCCAAAACTTATCCTTACTAATCCAGGCCGTGGCAAGGATTCATCCCTTAAGTACTTTTCCATTTCCTCATCAGAAATCTTAAGCAGCCTTTGTACATAGGGTTGGGCACAGAAACACCCATTTCTAACTGCAATGCCTCCTTCTCCTGCTAAGATGGCAGCCAACTCATGGTGGTCTAGTCCTTCCATATTAAAGGAAATAATAGAGACCTTCTCTTCTACCTTCATATCATCGTATAGTATGAGATTTGGTATATCCCTTATTAGGTCTAGGGCATATTTAGTTAACTTCCTTTCATATTCCTCAATATTTTCCATATTTAAGTCTTGTAAGGTCTTTATACTAGTTGACAAGGCAAGAACTCCCATTAAATTTGGTGTACCAGCCTCCTCCTTTTCAGGTGGATCAAGCCATAGTACATCTTTAGTAGATACAAATTTTACAGTTCCACCGCCTATTTGCTCTGAATAGCCTTGTTCAAATATTTCCTTTGGACATACTAAAGCACCTATGCCAAAGGGGGCATACATTTTGTGGGCAGAGAAAGCTAAGAAATCTATATGATAAGGACTATCTACTGGCATCATATTAAAACTGCTATGGGGAATAAGCTGGGCTCCATCAACTAGGATCTTAGCTCCGTATTTGTGGCAGATACTAGCTATTTCATATATGGGATTAATATATCCAGTTACATTGGATGCACCTGTTACTGCAACTAAGCCTACTTTGCCTTTATAAAGCCTTAGTTTAAACTCTAAGTCTTCCAAGCATAGCCTTCCTAAATTGTCTACTTCGATAAAGTCCGTCTTATACCTATATTTCCAAGGTAGAAAATTGGAGTGATGTTCCATGTATGTAGTTAATACTACTTTATCCCCTAGTATATCTTTTAACCTATATGAAAGCTTATTTATACACTCAGTTGTGTTTTTCAAGAACACTACTGTATGGTAGTCCCTAGATCCACCAACAAAGTCTAATACTATTTCCCTGCCTTCATCATATATCCTAGAGGATACAATGGACTTATAGCCAGTACCCCTATGGACAGAGGAATAAACATTGGAGAAGTCAACGATTTCATTTATTACTGACTTAAAAGGGGGAGTTGTAGCTGCATTGTCAAAGTTAATATAGTTTACTGATTTTCCATTTCTTAGCTTTACTAAAGTATCCACCCCAAAGACCAAATCTCTATACATAGAATCACCCTTATCGTTATTGATATAATATTATTTTATTAACAAGTATATATTTGGTGATTACATATTTATGATATAATAGAGTGGAGAATATGGGAAAGGAAGTGATTAGTTGGAATTAAAAAAATCAACTATAGCAGATTTAGCTTTGCTATTAGTAGCTATTATTTGGGGTTCTGGCTTTATAGTAACTAAAAATGCCCTAGATAATATTGGCCCCTTTTATTTGTTATTTTTTAGATTTATAGTAGCTAGTACAGTCTTGGGCGCAATAGTGTTCAAAAAACTAAAAAATGCAACAAAGGAGGATATAAAAGCTGGACTAATAATTGGATTATTTTTATTTGCAGGTTTTGCTACCCAAACAGTAGGGCTACAATATACTGAAGCTGGTAAACAAGCCTTCATTACAGCTACCAATGTAGTAATGGTACCCTTTATCTACTGGGGCATATCAAAAAAACGGCCTGATAAATTCGAAGTATTTGCTGCTTTTCTATGTTTAGTAGGTATAGGAATACTTAGTTTAAACAGGGATTTTACCATGAATCTTGGGGATTCATTAACACTTCTATGTGCAGTTTTATTTGCTTGTCATATCTCTTCCACAGGATACTTTGCAAAGGAATTAGATCCATATGTCATATCGGTAGTCCAAATGGCTACAGCAGCAGTATTATCTTTGATCTTTGCCCTAATATTTGAAGGTACCAACTTTTCCCTAGAAAAAAACACCGTACTTCCAATTTTATACTTGGCTATGTTTAGTACAATGGCAGCCTTTTTAATCCAAACTGTGGCTCAAAAATATACAAGCTCAACCCACACTGCAATAATATTAAGCTTGGAGGCCGTTTTTGGAAGTACTTTTGCCATTATATTTTTGAAAGAGGCCCTTACAATAAAGTTCTTTATTGGATGTATGGCTATATTAATTTCTGTTATTACAGCTGAAACTAAATGGGAGTTTTTAAGGACTAAGGAAAAAACCCAATAGTATTGGAGGTCAACATGAAGATATTTCTGTTATACGATGATGATAAGGAAAAGGACGATTTGAAGAAGATTATACTCAATAACGATTTAGGTATATTGGCAGGGGAGTCCAATAATATAAGAGAGATCACAGAGGAAATAGTTAATTTGAAACCTGATTTAATAATCTTAAATGTTTCCAAGGAAGATTTAGGTGGACTAGACCTTATAAAGGATATCAAGAAAAAAACCACAAGCACTCATATTATAATTATTTCAGATCCTGAGTCTAAAAAAATGGTAGAAATGGCCTATAGGTATGGGGCTGATTTCTTCATATACAAGCCCATAAGCGATTTTGAAGTATCAACTATAATAAGAAAGGTAAAAGATAAGATTATACTTGATAAGCAAATAACGAAAATATATCAAATGGTTAAGAATATTAGACGATTTGATGAGGAAATTTACGATTCTACCAACTGGGAAAAGGAAATAAATGGTATTTTACTCAAATTAGGTATCATAGGTGAGAATGGTAGTGAAGACATAGTAAGAGTTGCAAAATATGCAATTGAAAACGATATTAACTTGAACTATATGAGTATTAGAGATCTATGTTCAAAGTTCACTGACAATCCAAAGGCCATGGAGCAAAAGATGAGAAGAGCCATAAATATGGCCATGACCAACATTGCCAGCCTAGGTATAGAAGACTATATGAATGATACCTTTGTGGAATATTCTAATACCTTATTTAACTTTGAGCAGGTAAAAAAAGAAATGGATTATTTAAGAGGAAAGTCCTATGAAAAGGGTTCAATTAATATGAAACGCTTTATTTCAGGGATTTGTACTATATGTGAAAATAATAACAATATATTGAGAAATATATAACAATTATCAATATTCAGAAAACAATATTGAATATTTTTGAAACTTTTTGATACTCCCTGTATATAATTGTCTCATACTAAAAATAAAGACCAGCTAATAAAAGTCAATAGTTTTTAAAAAATAATTTTGAAAGATTATTGAAACTATCTTGCAAGGCAGAACCTTTAAAAAGGGCATAACAACAAAACCACCTATTGAAGATTAA
>JAAYFT010000069.1 GCA_012728125.1 Tissierellia bacterium
ACCTGAAATATTTAATGCAGTATTTTTCCCTAATTTAGAAAAACATTTTGAAGAATATATTGTTGAATACTATAGTTTTTTTCCTGAAGAAATAGTCGATGTAGATAAAAATATTTCTACCATGTTACTTAAAAGGGATTTAAATATGAGAGGCTTAACCACTGTAATAGCTTGTGTTAATGAGGGTTATATCCACCCTAACCATGCTGATAAATTAAATGATATGACCCTATTAATATTCGAGGGTATGTTAAAAAGAGTTTTAAGAAATAAAATTTCCTATGAAGATGCAAAAAATAAAACTATGGATTATATTAAATCCATAGTAGAAAGATTTTTGATTAAAGATTATGATTTTTATTATTAATAAATTCTTCTAGGACCCTATTAAATTTAATAGGGTTTTCTAATACTAATAAGTGGGTACAATCATGAAATATTACTAGTTTGGAATCTTTTATATTATCCTTTAAATACTCTCCCGCTTCAATGGAATAAAAGGTACTTTTGCCACCAAATACTATAAGGGTTGGAATTGTAATTTTTTCTAGGCTTGGTCTATAGTCTCTTTGAATCATATCCTCCCAAATCTTATATAATATGGCTGGCTCATTTTTCATAATCCTATTTAAGCCAATCTCTATTTGCTTTTCATCAAAATAGGGAGTCATCCTTTTAATAAACTTCCTTCCAAATTCCATGAAATTATTTTTTATTAATTCTAAGTCCTTTAGTCCATCTTCCATTGTATATTCCCCATTATAAAGCCCAAAGTCCCAACTATGATCATTTAAAGTCTTTGGCCCCTTGTCTATGATACATATTTTAGATAAATTGTCTTCTCCAAATAGATTTATATATTCAAATATAACATATGCACCCATAGACCAGCCAACTAATACTATATCCTTTAGTTCTAGATATTCTATTAGTTCTTTAAGGTCTAGGGCAAATCTTTCCATATTTAATCCATAATCTACTTTATCCGATAGACCATGACCCCTGATATCATAGGTTACTACCTTATATTTTTTTGATAGGGCCCTTTTTTGTATCCTAAAGGAGTCCTGACTTTCTCCAAATCCATGAATAAAAACTATAGGCTTTCCTTCACCCTTTACTTCGTAATATATATTTACATTATCATTACTTGTATAGAAACTCATATTATCACACCTTGTTTTAAATTACTTATTATCCTTAATATAGTATAAAAACCATAGTTTTTAAAGGCCTTTTTAAAAATATAAACCCCTACTTAATAAGTAGAGGTCTAATAAATTATTTAATATACTTTAACATTTTGAAAAACATCTTATCTCTTCTTTTTATAACTTCTTCATCTCTTCCACCTGAGTAATCGTATAATCCCTTTTTACTTTTAACTCCTAATTCTTCTTTATCCATTAAGTCTTTTAATATTTTGTGAGGTTCTTTTGTATCTGATAAATCATTAAATAGATAAGAGGATATATAATAGAAAGTATCAAGACCACCTAAATCAGCTGTTTCTAAAGGTCCTATTATTGGATACCTAAATCCAGGCCCATACTTCATGGCCTTATCTACATCTTCAATATCTGCTATTCCACTTTCTACAATGTTTAATGCTTCTCTAAATACTGCAAACTGTAGTCTATTTCCTATAAAGCCAGGGGCATCCTTTTTAACTACTACTGGTTCCTTGTCTATTTTTTTGACTATGTCCAATAATAGGTTTACTACTTCATCACTTGTTTCATTGCCTCTTATCAATTCAACTAGTGGTATTATATGTGGTGGATTCCAAAAATGCATACCTATAAATCTAGTTTTATTTTTTACTTTTTCAGATATTCCATTGATGCTAAGGCCAGAAGTATTTGTTGCAAAAATAGCATCTGATTTTGCTATTTCTTCAACTTCCTTCCAAAAATCCTGTTTAATATCCATCTTTTCAATAATTGCTTCGATTATTAGATCACAATCTGAGAAAACTTTTTTATCTAGGGAATATTTTATATTATTAACTATATTTTCTACTTCCCCCTCTTCCATAAGACCTTCCTCTATTAAACTACTATTAAATATACTTACTAGTTTCTTAGAATTTTCCAAAAACTCTTCCTTTATATCCGTAACTACTACCTCATATCCTTTTCTTGCAAATATCTGAGCTATACCTGAACCCATGGTACCTGCCCCAGCAATTCCTATTTTCTTAATATCTTCTAATTTCATTCTCATCCCCCCATATTTTTGCTCCCCATTTAATTATACTAAATAGGGAGCAATTTATTAAGATTAATATATTCCTAAACTTGATAAAATTATGGCTGCTATAGTTGCCACTACAGGTAAAGCCACTGATGTAATAAATATATCTATATATGAGTCCTTGTGAGTTAATCCTGTAACAGCAAGTAAAGTTAATACTGCACCGTTATGTGGTAATGTGTCTAATCCACCTGATGAAAGGGAGGCTATTCTATGGAATGCAGCTGGACTAATTCCTGTTTCTAATGCTAATTGATAATATTTAGCACCTAGAGCTTCTAATGCTATACCCATACCACCTGAAGCAGAACCTGTTGCACCAGCTAATAGGTTTACAGCAACGGCTTCGGAAATTAAAGGTGATCCCTTAATACCTAAAAGTAAATTTGTTAAGCTTTGGAAGCCTGGTACAGCTCTTACTATAGTACCAAATCCAACAGCAGCAGAAGTGTTGATATTAGCTGTAATTGATGAAACTGCACCGTTAGTAAGTGATTTTGTAAATCCTTGGTATTTGCCAGGGTTAGTTATCATGGACATAACGATACCTGCAAGTAAAGCTACTACAATGTCCCACTTAAAAACATTTAATGTAACTATTACAGTTATTAATGGTAGGAATGATAAGAATGGATTTGGTAGTACTTCAGTTGTGGCTACTTCACTTTCACTGGCCTTTTTCTCTGGCTCTACAAAACCTTCTCCTTTTGCTCTATATTTGTGTTCTCTCCAAACTATTTAACCAGCAGTCCATCCGCCATCTATAGTCAAAGTTGAGCCTGTAATGTGAGCCCCTGCATCTGAACATAAGAATTTAGCCACATCTGCAATATCCTTAGGTTCTATTAATTTTTTGACTGCTGACTTCTGCAACA
>JAAYFT010000070.1 GCA_012728125.1 Tissierellia bacterium
ATTATATTATCTTTTTAATAATTATATTTGCTTTAACTGGATGTGGGTACAATCAGAAACCTGATGTTGATTTAGCTACCCATCAAGAAGAAATCAACTTAGATAATTTTTTTGATTTGAAGGAGTGTATTGTTGAATACGACTTTATTATTGAAAAGGAATACGATGACTTTTCTTTAAATGCTGAGGGTAAATATGATTTAAATGAGGATAGTAAAGTTGATTTAATTGAAATAAAGCTTTTAGGGAGAGAAGAATCTACAATTAGGATAAATGACTCTGAAGTCTCAATATACACTGACCATCCATTTGATGTATATTTAGTAGATTTTCTAAAGGATGATGGGTTCATAGAACTGGCTCTTTACGATGATGGTCCTAGTGCAGACCCAGTAACTACTTTTTATAGGTATGACGGGAAAAATATAAGCGAATTAGGTGCTCTATATACAGATATTAAAATGGGAGATCCAAACAAGGTCCTAATTGATGGTGGGGGTAGTTTCATAGAAATAGGAGGACTTGCCAAATTTATTTCTCCACAAATAATCAAAGGATTCTATACCTTAGAAGATAATCAGTTTATATACAATCCCTTAGACTATAGCAAATATATAAATAGGGAATACACCATAACTACAGGTTTTAAAGCTTTTTTTGTTGAAGAAAACTTAAGAAATGATTTGACCAGCCAAGACATTGAATTTATATGGGACCAGGAAGTAATGAGAGAGTTCAATAAAGGGGATACAATCAAGCTAATAGTCCATGATGAATTTTGGTATGGGATAGAGCTTCAAGATGGTACTACAGGTATACTATATTTTTGGATTGGAGATTAGAAAAATTGTAATTAATATCACTAGAGATGAAAGGAAGGTAATAAAATGACAGGTTTTAATACTAAGGCAATTCATGCAGGACAAAAAGGAAAAAATCCAAATAATGCATTAAATCCACCTATATTTCAAACTTCGACCTTTGTATTTAACAGTATAGACCATGCAAATCAGGTAATGTCCTTTGAGTCTGATGATTATGTATATACAAGAGGCAATAACCCTTCTTTACGCTTATTTGAAAATAGGATGGCAGAGTTAGAGCATGGCAAGGGAGCTGTGGCCTTTGCTTCAGGCATGGCAGCCATAAGCTCTGTAATATTTTCATTATTAAAACCAAATGAAACCATAATAGTCCACAAAACCCTTTATGGGTCTAGCTTTAGTGTAGTTACAGAACTTTTGCCTAAATATAATATGAATTATAAAATAGTAGATTTGACTAACTTAGAAGAGTTAAAGGCTGCAATAGATGAAGCTACTAGAGTAATATACTTTGAAACTCCTTCAAACCCAGATCTATCTATTATAGATATAAAAGGGGTTTCAGAAATAGCAAAGAAACATGATATTAAGCTAGTAGTAGACAATACCTTTGCTACTCCATACTTTCAAAACCCCTTACTCCTTGGAGCAGATGTAGTAGTCCATAGTGCTACAAAATACATTTGTGGCCATGGAGATGTAGTTGGTGGAGTTGCCATAGCTAAGGATGAAGATTACATTCACTACTTAAAATTTGCTTATATGTGTGAATTTGGTGGAGTCATGAGCCCCTTTAATGCTTGGCTACTACTTAGGGGGCTTAAGACTTTGGGATTAAGGATGAAACAACATGAAGCTAATGCAATGGAAGTAGCAAAATATCTAAATAATCATCATAAGATAGAGTCAGTATTGTATCCAGGATTAGAAGATTTTAAAGGCCATGCAATAGCAAAGGAACAGATGAAGGGCTTTGGAGCCATGATTAGCTTTGAGGTAAAAGGTGGCTTAGAAGCAGCAATTAAATTTGTAGAAGGCTTAAAATTGGCCCAGCTAGCTGTAAGTTTAGGTGACTGCGAGACCTTAGTACAGCTTCCTGCAGCCATTACCCATAGGGGCTACCCAAGGGAGAAACTGGCAGAGTTTGGACTAACAGAAAGTATGGTTAGGATTTCCATTGGACTTGAAGATAAGGAAGATATAATTAAGGACTTAGAACAAGCCCTAGAATTAATATAAGTTTTTTAGGGCACAGGACCCTGAAAGATACCGAATAAATATATGGGGGAAATTATTTGTGAAGTATGTAGTTGAGGTAAAAGGGAACAAAGGATTATTGATATTCATAAATGGAGCTGGCATCAGTAGATGGATGTGGAATTAGAGGTAGATGGAATAGTACTAAAAGAAGCATATTAAGTTGAATTGGGTTGATATAGATTAGTAATAGATTTCATA
>JAAYFT010000071.1 GCA_012728125.1 Tissierellia bacterium
ATTTCAGCTTCAAGTTGTGCTGATATTCTTTCGTATTCCATATTAGAATTCTCTTGAAATTCCTTATAGTCTTCAAGTAATTGCTCATAGCTCATCTGTTTATTGGTTAGGCTATTTTCTAACTCCCTAATTTCTTTATTCTTTTCTTGTAATTGTTGTTCTTTTTTAAGCAGGTCTTTTTTCATTCTACTAATTGTTTCGTTTGCTGCAGATAACTGGTCTTCAAGGCTTCTATTTCTATAGATAATCAACTGCCTGTCCTTTATTAGGTTTTCCAAAGAAACAATTAAGTCCTGTACCACCTTATCCTGCTTGTCCTTTGAAAGTATTAGACTATCATTTTCTTTTTCTATCTTTTCAGCCTTGTCCACTTTTTCTAGATTTTCATCTTGAAGGTCTTGAATCCTATCCTTGTCTGTATCCAAATTGTTTTCAGTTTGGTTGTCTTTAGAAATACTAGGTCTAAACCAACTAAGACCTCTTTTTTTTGTACTATCCTTATCCATATAAACTCTCCCACCCTCATAAATATTGATATATTAACCCTTACATTAAATTATAGGAAAAAAATGTCAATAACAGAATAGTACTATACGCCTATATAATGTCGGAAATATGTAAATTTTAAGAATTTATGTCAAATTTTATTTTATTTTTTACCGAATTAAAATTAAATATATATATAAACAAAAATTACCTAGTATCTAAATAGGCTTAATAACCAAAAATATAGATGTATCCAATACATTTAAAGAGGTGATTTTTTTGAATAAAAGGCTGCCAAATCCCAATGCATTTAAAGCTTTACAAGAAATGAAGATGGAGATAGCAAATGAATTAGGCATAGACAGTCAAAATAGGATAGAAAAAAACAAGAAACATTCAGTAGGTGCAATAAGTACAAAAAACTTCGTTGCAATGGGACAAAAAAAGTTAATAGATAAGGAATAGGAGGCCAATATGGATAAGAGACCAAAACCAGATGATAGAAGGGACAATGTAGAAAAGATACAATTTAACATTGATAATACTATAAAAAATTATAGGTTGGCAGAGGAAATGATATCAAAGACTGACGATGAAAAAACTAAGAGAGAATTAAAAGAAAAAAATAAAAGAAGATTGGAATCCCTAGAAGCTATGAGAGAAGAAATAAGAGAAGAGGCCATAGCAAAGGAAAACAACTATAAGTAAGAATTGGCAGGCTTTAGGCTTTGCCAATTTTTGTTTTATAAAAAATATTTTATATCCTAGCATATTAATAGGGTTAGGGGGTATATAATAAATTAATATATTATTGCACAAGGAGGGATTCTATGGGTTTAGGTACTGTGTCATTACCTCTAGCCTTTGGTGCAGGCTTTTTATCATTCTTTTCTCCTTGCCTACTCCCCCTTATACCTGCTTATATTATGTATATGACGGGAGTTAACATGGAAGATGAACTAGATAAAAGAAGGCTTTCAGCCATAATAAGGACCGGAGGATTTGTTATAGGTTTTACAATAATATTTATGATAATGGGCTCATCTGCAAGCCTTTTAGGAAAGATATTTATCCGGAACAGGGAAATCTTTTCAAAGATTAGCGGGATATTAATTATTATTTTTGGACTCAACATGATGGGAATAATTAAGTTAAAATTTTTGTCCTTAGAAAAAAAGTTTTCAAGTCCCAAGAAAATAACTAACTGGTTTAGTTCTATTTTGATGGGTATGGCCTTTGCTGCAGGATGGACTCCATGTTTTGGACCAGTACTGGCTTCAATACTAATCTATGCAGGATCTGCTTCTACCATTTCAAAGGGAGTTTACTTACTACTTATTTATTCTTTAGGAATGGCAGTACCCTTTATGCTGACTGCAATCTTTATAAATGTATTTATAAAATTTTTAAACAAGGCTGAAAGGCTTATAAAATATATGCCTGTGATCAGTGGGATTATCTTAGTAGTTTTTGGAACTTTAATATTCTTTGATAAGGTTATAAATATAAGTAGATTACTATTATAAGGAGGAAGTTATGAAAAAATATTATTTATTACTTATATTAGTTTTAGCAGTATCTATAACTATTGTAGGCTGTAGCTCAGAGACTAATAAGGAAAATGCCCAAGTACAAGATGAAGTATCCAAGGAAGAAAACATAGTAAGCCCACCTGAAGAGACAAGTGTAGAGGACTCAGTTCCTGAAATAGCATCAGGTAAACTGGCTCCTAATTTTACTTTAAAAAATCTAAAGGGTGAGGAAGTTTCTCTAGAAGACTATAGAGGAAAATTAGTGTTAGTGAATTTTTGGGCAACTTGGTGTAAATACTGTGATATGGAAATGCCAGATCTGCAAAGGTTAGATGAAGAAAATGAAGATTTAGTTGTCTTAGCTGTAAATGTTCAAGAGGATAAAGAAACTGTAGAAGCATATATAGAAAAGGGAGGATACGAATTCGAGGTAGTATTAGATGAAGAAGGAGAAATTGCTACCATGTATTTAGTATATGGCTTACCCAACTCCTATTTTATCGATGAAGAAGGAATTTTACTAGGCAGGGTACCTGGAGCCATGACCTATGACCAAATGGTTCAAGTACTAGATAGTATTAGGGAAGGTGAATAAGAACACATTATTTTTACTCCTATTATCATATAAATTTTTTTACTATATTATCCAAAATTCAAATATTTAGGTTTTAAAATACTTGCATATAATATTTTCAATTGGTGAAAATAGGTTTGAGGTGATAAATCTATGAAGAAAATAGGAGTAGAAAAAGGATTAAGCAATGTTGTAGACTATTTAAAGAATGAAGGGTATTCAGTAGAAGTATTAAGTGAATCCATAGATAAAAATATCCCAAGGCTAAAAGAATTCGATGCCATAGTAACAGCAGGCTATAATACAGATATGTTAGGTATCAGTGATACAGAAACTAAGGCACCAGTAGTAAATGCCAAAGGCTTAACTCCAGAAGAAGTAAAGTCACAAATTGAACAAAGGCTATTTTAATAAATGACTCTGAAATTCAGAGTCATTTTAATTGTCTAAGTAATCTTTAATCATTTCATATAAGTCATCAGGTGTATCTGCCTGAATGAATTCATCATCAACTAAGGCATAGGGGCCAACAGCACAGTCCCCACAAAAGCCTAGGCAGGATTCTACCTCTACATCATAATCTTCATCTCTCAATTTATTTACTACTTCCTCAGTACCCTGGGAAAAGTTATTTTCACAAAATAGTATTAGAGCCATATTCTCACTCCTTTTCATTTAGTTTTTAACACTTGAATTAAACCATCTATAGGCATATTTTTGTAATCTATACCTTCTAGACTAGTTTTCTTTTCAATGGCAGATTTCAGAGCTGGAGATAACCTGATATTGCCAATTACAATGGCACCTTTTACATACTTATCCTTAATTAAGATTTTTTTATAAGTATTTTCCTCCATGTTTTCTTCTACAAGGGTATCTGTTACCTTGCTCTCATCTACTATGCCCATTGAAAACAGGGACAGATTAAAGGCATTTAATGTTGTTACAGGTGGAACATACTTATATTTTGTATCTTTACCTGCAATATTGTATCCAGCAACCTTCCCTTGTTCAATGGCTATATTCCAAAGTCCAAATATATTGCCATTATACTCAGCTATATCACCAGCAGCATAAATACCTTCAACATTGGTTTCCATTCTTTCGTTTACTATAACACCCCTATTTGTATTTATAGGAGCTCCCTTCAATAAATCTATGTTTGGACTTGTTCCTATAGAATAAATTACTGCATCACATTCATATGTTTCCCCACTAGATAATTTAAATCCTTCAACCTTATCACTACCAAGAATTTCTGATACATTTGCATTAAATAGGATTTTTACACCTTTTTCAGCTACTTTATTTTCCAGTATCTTTGAACTCTTATCATCTAATTGTTTTCTCATAAGTCTATCAGAGTTATTAGCTAGAATTACTTTTATATCCATTTGAGTTAATACCCAAGCAGTTTCTAAGCCTTGAACTCCACCACCAATGATTAATACAGTTTGACAAGTCTTTAAACCATCCATTATATCCCAAGCATCCTGTAGTGTCCTTAAAGTATATACACCAGACTTATCTATTCCATCTATACTAGGCTTGTTATTGCTGGAACCACCTGCAAGGAGGAGTTTAGTATAACTGATCAAACCATCGTCAAATAGCTTAACAACCTTTTTATCAGTATCTATGGACACAATTTTACTTCCTACATATAGGTTAACATTATTATCATCATACCATTCTCTCTTTTGGAGTAAGATTTTATCCTCTTGTAGGATGGATAAAAGTCCTTTTGATAACCTTACTCTATTATAAGGATAGAAGGCTTCTTCTCCGAACAAGTGGATTTCGCTATCCTCGTCAACTTCCCTAATGGCTTTTATAGCAGAAAGGGCAGCTATTCCATTTCCAACTATGACTATTTTATCTAGCATCAATTTTCTCCTTCCTGAAATATTTTTATTAGTTTGTGATAATTCATTAGAATAATACATTTAGATTTTGAATATAGATTAGTAACTAAAATTTGTATAAATTGGATAATTATTTCAAATTTGGACATAATCATAAAGGAATTAAGATACATGCTTGTAAGCAATTCAACTTATATAAGGGGTCATGTACAAGCAATAAAAGTGGAATAGGAGATAGTGGAATAGATGTTAAGTACGATAAGGAGAAAAATGCCCAACTTTAAAGGGCATTTAGAAGAATCCAAGATATTATTTATTTATAGGTACTTATCCCTGCTAATTACCTCTATCTTTTACTTTTTAACTAATGATCTACATCCAATTAGTAAGAAATTGTTTATAATTGGATGTCTTACCATATCTGCAACTATACTGTCATATCTTTATACCATCAATGAAAAAGCCAATAAGAATATTAAAATTTTACTTTTAGTAGAAATAGTGGGGAATTCAATACTATTGATACCTTCGGGTGGTATAAAAAGCCCCTTTATTTGGTACACTCTCAATATTATATTGATTTCATCGGTATTTCTAAAGAAAAGAGATTGCTGGATAATAATCTGGCTACAGGTCTTGACTGCTATTTTAATAGGGTATTTCAAGTCTGATAGTCCATTTAATCTATTGGGGCTTTTAAAAGATGAATCCAACTTAATTCTTAGCTACATAATGATTATTATAGCCATCCGAATCTGGTCCATGTTTGTAAAAAAGACAAAGGAAAAGAGTATGGAAATTGAAGAGATGAATAGACAATTAAAACAGGCAAATGGAATGATAATTGAGTCTATGGACCATATATCAGCCTTATATCAATCAATTAACATATTAAACAATCAGGGTAACAAGGATGGATCCATAAGGCTCTTATTTCAATATATTAAAAACATTACAGGGACAAACCTAGTATTTTATTATGATGTATCTGATAACTTAGACAAGGTAATCATAGACCAAAATAACTATTTACCAACTTTAAAAATAGCATAATATATAAAAACAATATACATCAGATTCAATTTTTAGCCCAATTGATTTCAGTTGCCTTTGATAGGTTTTACTTTGAAGAAGTAAACGAAAGATTATTAATTAGCGAAGAACAAAATAGGATAGCTAATGAAATACACGATAGCGTATTACAAAGGCTTTTTAGCATGTCTTGTGGCATATTTTCATTAATTAAAAAGCTAAATAAATACTCCTTAGAAGAAATGGAAAGAGAGTTAAACTATATAAGGGAAACTACTGATAAGGTAATGAAAGACTTAAGAGCAAAAATATATGGTCTTAGTTGGAAAAAATTTGGAAATAATAGTTTTATCACAGATATTAAAACATATATTGAAGATATTAGGAGAAGGGCTTAGTAACTATGAAATAGCCAGGAAACTATATATTTCAGAAAATACAGTTAAGAAGCATGTAAGCAACATTTTATCTAAGCTAGAGTTAAGTCACAGAACTCAAGCAGCCCTTTATGCCCAAAATATGGAACTAAGGTATACTCTTTAATACTACTAAAGTAGTATAAGACAATCATACTCTAGGGTAGCCAATACTACCTCAGGGGGTAATGTAAAAAATTTCC
>JAAYFT010000072.1 GCA_012728125.1 Tissierellia bacterium
AAACTCTCCTATACTATAATATTTCATTATTATCACCTCTCTATATACAATTATATCATACTTTTATAAATTGTATATAGAGTTTTGCAATTTTTTATAAAATTATTTTAGCTGTTGTTACCCTCCTAATTTTTCAAGGAATTTATGGCATAATATATATTATATTCTATTCTAAAAGGAAGTAGTAAAGTTTCCTATTTAAATTTTACAAGTAAGAACTTTCTGCCATAGGTTTAAAAAAAGCTTTGACATGGGATTTTTATATATTATTATATATAATTAAAAAGCTGATTTGTGGGTATGAATATCTAGAGTCACGAAACAAAAATAATCAGGGAGAGAATTTAGATGGATTACAAGAAGCAAATAGGACAAATGGTCAATTATATAAAGAAGGGGGAGAAGAGTAGGGAAGACTTTAAAATAGGTATTGAATTTGAACACTTTGTAGTAGATAAAGATAGCTTAAAAACCATTTCCTACTATGGAGAAGAAGGAGTGGGAGAAACTCTAAAAGAACTGGAACAATTTGGTTGGACCGGAACCTATGAAGGAGAATATATATTAGAACTAAACAAGGGCAACAAGACCATAACCCTAGAACCAGGTTCCCAACTAGAACTAAGTATTAGGGCCCAATCAGAGATCATAGATATAGAAAAGGAATACCTTGACTTTTTAAATGAAATAATTCCCCTACTTAATAGAAAAAATCAAGGTTTAATAACGACTTCCTATCATCCGGTAAGTAAAATAGAGGACTTAAAGTTACTACCAAAAAAGAGATATGATTTCATGTTTAATTACTTTAAAACCAAGGGGAAGTATGCCCATAATATGATGAAGGGAACTGCAGCCTTGCAGGTAAGCATAGACTTTAGTTCAGAAGAAGACTATAAGAGAAAGTTTAAAGTAGCCAATGCCTTATCCCCAGTATTACATAGCATATTTGACAATGGTTTTTACTTTGAAGGAGAAAGATGGCCTAAATATAATTTAAGGGCTGAAATATGGAATAATTGTGATAGTGCTAGGTGTGGTATAGTAGATAAGGCCTTAGATGAGGATTTTAGCTATGAAAAATATGCAGACTACCTATTAAATAGGCCTCCCATATTTATATTTAAAGATAATGAAGTTGTATACACTGGAGACAAGCTAATTAGAGAAATCTTTGACCCTGAAAATTATAAAATAAATGAATTAGAGCATTTATTCACCATGTTTTTCCCAGATGTTAGAACCAAGAGATATATTGAAATAAGGATGATGGACTCAGTACCCTATCCCTTGAACTTTGCTGCAGTAGCCTTAATTAAGGGAATATTCTATGATGAAGATAACTTAAATAAGGTATATGACTATATTAAAGATATTACACTAGAGGATATAAAGACTTCAAAGGCTAGTATTATTGAAAAGGGTTTAGAGGGAAGCCTTATAGGTGAAAAGATATTAGATCTGGGAAAATGGCTACTGAATATAAGCAAAAATGGTCTAAAGGAAGAGGAAAAGAAATACTTACTGCCCTTAGAAGATATGTTAAATGAGGGTAAGAACCCATATGAAATAACCAAGGAAAAGGCTCACTTAGGTAGGAAGGAAGCCTTAAGCTGGTGTTTGTTAAATAATGTATGGAGGTGAAGCAATGGATACTTTAAGAATAAATCAAGAGTATATAGATTTGATTAAATCTGATCCTGAAAAATATCTTGAAGATTATAAAATAACATTAGGTAAGGTGGCTAATTCCACTGCCATATATAAGGGAAAGCCGGTACCCTTTTTATACCACCCCATGTTTTTTACAGAAGCAGATGTAGAAAAGTTTAACCATATGGTTGATACCTTAATGTCTATAACTAACAAGGTAACGGAAAAGTATTTAAATTCTAAGGAGTTTAGAAAGAAGTTTGAATATTCACCCCTATTAGAGGAACTAATCCTTATAGACAATGGTTATGATATAAACGTTCCCATTGCTAGATATGACCTATTTTACGGTGGTGATGATGATTATAAATTCTGTGAATTTAATACTGACGGGTCTTCTGCCATGAACGAGGATAATACCATCGGAAATATATTATTAGAATCTGAAGGCTTAAAAGAATTTGGCAAGATATATAACCTATCCTTATTTGAACTTATAAACAGGTGGGTGGAAGATATTTTAACCATCTACCATAAGTGGTCAGGAAAAGGAGATAAGCCAAATATAGCCATAGTAGACTTTACTGAAAGTGGAACTTCTGCAGAGTTTGAAGTTTTCAAAAATGCCTTTATAAAAAAGGGCTACAATGCAATTATTGCTGATCCAAGGGATTTAAAATATAGGGATGGTAAGCTATATTTTGAAGATTATAGAATCGACTTAGTTTATAGAAGAATAGTCACCTTTGAATTAATAGAAAAGGCCCATGAGATACCAGACTTCATTGAAGCCTATAGAAATAAGGCCTTCTGCTGTGTAGGCTCCATTAGGTCACAAATAATGCATAATAAAGTCATATTTAAAATACTACACGATGAAGATACCTTAAAAATTTTATCAGATAAGGAAAGGGAATTTATAAAAAAACATATTCCAATAACTGGCCTATTTAAGGGTGACAGGGAAGTCTTTGAAGAAGTTTTAAACAATAAGGATAAGTATATTATGAAGCCCTATGACTTAAATGCTTCTAGAGGTGTATATGCAGGTAAGGATTTAAGCTTTGAAGAGTGGAAAGAAAAATTAGAAAAGTCATGGAACAAAGACTACCTTTACCAAGAATACTTTGAACCTTTTACAAGGGACCATATAGTATTTGAAGATGATGAGTTAAAGGTGGAAAGCTTTAAATCCATAATTGGCCTATTTATATATAAGGAAAAATTTGCTGGCATCTACACAAGGGTAGGTAAGCTAAGTATAATATCGGGAGTTACAAACTATTACACTCTACCAAATGTGTTGGTAAAATAACTGAAGAGGATAATTCTTCAGTTATTTTTTTGTATATTTTACCCTATGATTATTTATAAATTAATGATATATTAAGAGTGGAATAAAAAAAGAAAGGTGGGATATCCATATTATAAAATCAATAAAATTATAATACTTTTACTACTATGGTATGGGGTGTGATAGTGATGAATAATTTGGATGGCAATAAAACCTCACAAGGGATAGGACTAGAAGGGGTTAGGTTAAAAAAGGCAATAAGTATTGAAGGAATCATTTGTTTAATTTTATTGATAAGCTTTTTTACAGTTATAGGTATTAAAATGGGATTTATAAACTCCATAAGTACTTTACTAAATACTGCCTATGACCTTTTGATTAATACAGTATTTTACATAATGGCCATAGCAGTTGTAGCAGGAGCCATAGCAAATATACTTACAGAATTTGGCGTTATTGCCTTGGCCAATAAGCTCTTATCTCCATTAATGAAACCTATATATGGCCTTCCAGGAGCCAGCGTTATGTCAATATTTACTACATATTTATCTGATAATCCAGCAGTCCTTACCTTAGCAGATGATGTAAGATTTCGTAGATATTTTAAGAAATATCAATTACCAGCCCTTACCAATATTGGCACTGCCTTTGGCATGGGCTTGATAGTTACAGTATATATGATGGGATTGCCAAATCCCAATAATGAGAACTTTATTTTGGCTGCCATTGTAGGTAATATTGGGGCAATAATAGGAAGTATTGTTTCAGTTCGCCTAATGCTTATGAGGACTAAGAAGATCTATGGTACCACTATGGAAGCTGAAGAAGATAATAGCATTTCCTATGACATATTGGAATATAGGGAGGTTAGAGAGGGGTCCATAGGGGAGAGACTTATGAACTCTATGCTTGAAGGTGGAGCATCAGGTGTAAAGGTGGGATTCGATATAGTCCCTGGAGTACTTGTAATCTGTAGTATTGTTATGATACTTACTAATACTGCATCAGAATCAGGCCTATATACAGGGGCTGCCTATGAGGGAATAGGATTACTTCCCTGGATAGGTGAAAAGATCAGCTTTATTACAAAACCCCTCTTTGGCTTTACATCTCCGTCAGCTATTTCAGTACCCATAACGGCCCTTGGGGCTGCAGGTGCTGCCATAGGCCTAGTACCTAATATGATAATCCAAGGTATTGCTAGAGCCAACGATGTTGCAGTATTTACTGCCATGTGCATGTGCTGGAGTGGATATTTAAGCACCCATGTGGCCATGATGGATGGTTTGAAGTTTAGAAACTTAACAGGTGCAGCCATACTTGCCCATACGATAGGAGGTATTTGTGCAGGAATAGCTGCAAATTGGATTTTTAGGTTAATAGAATTCATATTTTAATATATTTATAAAAAGCAAAAAATCCTTTTTTACATTGAAAAAGGATTTTTTGCTTTTTGAAAAACTATTGACAAGATAAAATAAATAATATATACTTAGTTACACAAGTAACTAACCAACCAAGCAGTCAACCCAGGAGGTGTAAAATTGTTAGATTTAAATTCGGATAAATCAATCTATATACAGATAGCAGAGCTTATAGAGAACGAAATCTTATTGGGCAATTTAAAAGAAGAGGATCAGGCACCTTCAACTAACCAATTTGCAAAACTCTATCAAATAAATCCTGCAACGGCACGGAAAGGCCTAAATATATTAGTTGATGAAGGGATTCTATATAAGAAAAGGGGTTTGGGTATGTTTGTGGCAGAAGGAGCAAGAAAGAAGATAGTGAAGAAGAGGCAATCATCTTTTTTTAAGGAGATACTACCTGAGGTGATAAAAGAAGCCAATAGATTGGAAATTACCTTAGATGAATTAATAGACTATATAAAGGAATTAAAGGGAGGGGAATAAAGTGCTTGAGATCATAAATTTAAATAAAAGTTACGGCAAAAATAGGGTCCTTACAGATATAAATTTAAAAATAGAAGAAAATAAAATCTATGGCTTACTAGGGAGTCTTGGAATGGATTCAATCAATAGGATTTTTAAGTTTCAATTACAGGGACTAAAGAAAACGGTTATAGGCTTTTGGTCTGTTATTTTTATCATAAATATAGGTTCCTATGCTTTAACAAGCTACTTCTACCCTAAGATTAAGATTGGCTTATTTAGCAGCAATGATGACTTAATTTCAATTGTAGGGTCAAATCTTATGCCCATATTTATCTTTTTTATTGTCTATGGCATTTTAATATACCATGAGGACTTTTCCTTGGCCCTTAATTTTGGAGCCACAAGAAAGGATTACTATAAGTCAACTATAATTAGCAACCTACTAGTTGTGCTTATCTTTGCAATAATACAAAGTATAATACAAATTGTAGATAAGCACCTTATAACATCCATAGGCTTGCGGCCATTGACTGATTTTGGTATGTTTAATACTGCCACAGACAATATATTTTATATCATACTTGTTTTTTCAATGATTTTCCTAGCCTTAAGTTCAATTACTAATCTACTGGGAGTTTTCCAATATAGGTTTGGATATAAGTTTTGGATAGGATTTGGTCTTCTATTTATTGTAGTCCAAATATTAACTGGTGGCTTAATTATAAAATTTATGATAGAATTTAAAGACGTATATTTAAACCTATTGCCTAG
>JAAYFT010000008.1 GCA_012728125.1 Tissierellia bacterium
AGGAGAACAGCTGGTACAAGAAAATGATGCTCTGGTCCATGCATATTAATAGATGGACTTTTCATTAATTCAATGGCCATCTCCATAGGATTTGTTTTATCTGTTTCCCTACAATAGTTTTCTATAAGTCCAATGGCATCCAATGAATGACATGCATCACAAACATAATGCCCCTCTAAACAGGTTACATTAGATTTAAATATATTATGGCAATACATACATTCTAAATCCTTATAGTCTTCAAAATATATTAATTCTTGACCGCATATCATACAATCATTTCTATGCTTTGACTTTCCTACTTTTTCCATTTTAAACACCATCCATTTAAATATAATTTTTTAACTAGTAATCTTTCCTTAGTGCTAAATATCAAAAAACTATTTATTATTGAATTTCCTTTCTAGTAAAAATCCAATGACTACTGATATTATAAATACAGATCCCCATATGATCCAGGCATTATTTGTTCTACCACCACCAGGATCTATGCCATCTGTGTTAAGTACCATTCCCAAAATAAAACCAGCTAAATATCCGGATATAGTTGTTATAGAAAGTATTCTTCTGCCTCTAATTGAGGCAATAACTATTATTATCAGGCCAAGTACAGCCAATAGATTTGGCCATTGCTTCATACGGTGAACATCAAAAAAAGCAAATCTACACAAGCAATATATTATAGCAAATAAGCCTAGACTAATAGTTCCCCAAGAAATTTTATTTTTTAAACTCATTGGTTTCATATTAATTCCCTTTATGTTTAATAATTTTTATAGTTGATCTCCTTTCAATAATTCATATCTGGTTTTCAAAGCAATTTCCCATCAGAAGAATATATATATTCTTCTTCAAACCATGGTTCCCATTGTGCATTAGCCCTCCTACCCAACGATCTGCAATATAGTGGTGTTCAAGCCATATACTATCAGTTGCAATTACTAACATGGTTGATACCTCTCTCTCTTCTAAAGAATTTCTTTACTTATTCTATAACCAGAATCAAATACTTCATTTGGAATAATTTCTTGATAGATTATTTATCATCAACATTAGAGTAGATAGCACTTATATCATTTCTAAGGTTATCATATAGACTATTCATTTTATTCTTTGTAT
The DNA here is from genome assembly GCA_012728125.1 of Tissierellia bacterium. GTDB lineage: Bacteria > Bacillota > Clostridia > Tissierellales > Tissierellaceae > JAAYFT01. Next base: position 1,120 of record JAAYFT010000008.1, read on the forward strand.
ATTTAATTTCACTTTCAAGACTATTAATCTTTTTTAATAAGGTAAGCTGGGATACTATTAGTACTTCATGAGTACATATAGTCTATTTCTCTTCAAGATATTCCACCTTACACAAGCTCTATTATGTCAATAATAGTATAAAGCTGTTATTACCTATATTATTCTCAATTTCTAATTCTTGTCTGATTATGCACACTATATAAATGGTGTGTCTATAATTGAAAGATCTATTTCCTAATCATTTATAAAACTTATTTTTATTGTAAGCTACTATTATACCTAAAACAAGTCCTAAACTAGATCCAATTGTTATTCCCAATGACAATTTTTTAAATATGGTTCCTACTATCATACCAAATGCAGTACCAAATATTAGGCCAAGACCTATAGAATTTCCCTTATCACCCTTAAAGTTATCATTATTGTTGTCATTGTTGGAGATTTCGACTTTCTCCCCCTATCTTAATTACTATCATCATAAACTTATACACCCTTGAACTAAAGAATGTGGCCTATTGCCAGTTATTCGATTAACTCTACTAAATCTATAAGTTTTGAATGTGTTGTCCAATGAACCTTATTCATATACAAAATATATTCTTCTGGATTTTCATTAGACTGAAAAACATGGGCTGTAGCAATCGTCGACTCATTTTGGTTAAATCTAATAACCATACTGATGTAACTTTTATAACTAATGCATAATTACATTTATCTATATTTATATTTCAACCTTTTATACTTTAATCCAAGTCCCATTAATATAGTTGGTACAATGTTCCTAAGCAGTGATATTATTGGTATATTAGGTAAGCCAAAAAGGAAATCTAAAAAAGTAAAAGGTGTATAGTAAATATTCATCAAGACCCAGCACCCACTAAGCTCTTCCGGTATTGTCTCAAATAGTTTCACACCTGCTTTAGAAAATGTATAAATCCATAAAGCTAAGCCTATAATCCCAATAGAAGAACCTACGAAAAAGTCAAATTTTTTTACCCGTATTTCTATATAATAATGTACCAGAAAAAACATAAGCAAGTAAAAGCATTACCCCTACAAGTACCCTAGTCACAATATTAGTAGTGTATTTACCAAGCTTGGGCCCTGTGGCAACAAATATAGCTTAGAGTATAAAGGATATGATTACAATTATAAAATGTAATAATAGTGCCCTAATATTATTTTTCATCTCTACCCCCTTATATAATAGATTTAATCAATTACCTCGATAGAATCTAATGGAATTATCACAATTTCATCATTGAATTTTACAACAAGAGAAACCACCTTTTAATTCTTCTCTAAATACTTGCTAGAGGGAAATTTGATCCTATATATGCCCTGATGGTGGAGATCATCATCTTCCATTTTACGTTTTCCTTGTATATACTTTTCTCTTTAATTAGATGGTTTTATACTTTTCACAATTACAAGCTGTCGTCTCCAAAACGAATACTACCATACAAAATATTATCTAAATAGTGTACTCTAATTTTTCTTCAATACTAATTACCTTCCCATTTTTAATCTTAATGAAGTAAGGTATCTTTTGTTCAGAAAGTGGGATCTTGTTTAAATCTCCCAAGTGCATAAGAAACTCCTCTATTTTTCTTGTAGTATATAATCTGTTGCCTTCTGCTTCTGACTCTTCAATAAAGTTTAGGTTTATATCTGTGAATATATATTCAACCTCATCAGATAATTCATAAGTTTCATCTGCTTGATTTTTCCTTAGAATTGCATATCCATTTGGCATGTCTTCCTCAGTCAAATTAAATTCATCCATTATCTCCTTATCGTCGATATGTACAATTTCAACTTGGCGAAGGTGTAAAACATTATCTTTTATGACTATATAGCCTGTTACTTCTTCTATTTCTTCTGCAGTTGTTGTGCATCCTATAACTGAAAATATTAAAAATACAATAAATAATAAAACAATAGTCTTTTTCACAATAGCCCTCCTTATTCAGCTCTGAATGTTAATGTGACCACCTGTACTAAGTCCATCCCTTCAAATTTAGAAGGCTCAAAATAATCCTGAAGACTAAATACCCTCATACTTGTATCCCCAGTATAAACCATAAGAGCAACGGGGATCTCCTTATCTAATTCAATCATCTGATAATCTTGTAAAAACTTTTTCATAGACATCATTATTTCAGTGTCAAGTATTATTTCTTCTGTTTTAAATGAGGATGATCCTCCAACATTTACATTGAAATCAATTGCATAGTTTTCCCTTAACTCCATAGTAAGGTTTCCAATCAATTGATCAATAGGCTGTCTATCTTTACCAATGGATATTCCAGTACCTCCAATGATCTCCCAATTTTGTCCATCCCTAAGTCTGTAAACATTTATATCCATAGAAATAGCCTCTTTAGGCGCTTTAAAAGATATGATTTGTGAGTTCCCTTCCATACCAAATGACCTTAATAAATACTTCTCCTTTTTAGATAGTTTGTATGGCTCAATTCCTTCTCTTTTCATTGACCTTGGGGTATATTCATTATTCTTAGAGCAGGAGATAAGTAAAACTGCAACTATCAATAGTAATACTAAGAAAAATAGTCTTTTATTTTTCATAGCCCTCCCCCTATAACTATCAATCTATAATATTCATAATTTAGCTCTCATTTTGTTTTTCTCATGGATAATTATCTTTCTGTACTCTCTACAGTAGTATGATTCTATACTATGTCCTAAAGACTTCACCCTAAATTTGTGAATTGTGAATTGATTATAATTCTTCTACTGTTCAGGATAGTCTACAAATATAGCTTCTATTTCCTTTAAATTTGATTTGGTCAGGTAGCAAAAATTCCTCCTCAGTATACTGTTTCTTTGCTCATCATTAATCTTTCTTAACATATCTTCATATTTAACCAATACATCATTAAGATAAATTATATCTTCTGTAGTTATTCCACCATCATCAATATTACCTATATCATATAGAAGTAAATCTAGATTAGACCCTCGAAAATCTGCAGATTCACCTACATAATTGGAAACATCACTCATTCTTTTTATATAAGTCAAAAGTAATTTATCATTTCTTACTTGGTCTTGACTAATTGGTTGATTATTATATACATCTTTATAATATACAATTATATCTTCAAGGGAAGATTTAATATTTCCTAATGTAACCATAGTAGACCTACTAGTAATCTTAGTAATCATAAATCTGTGATATGAATAGCTAAGTGCTCCTATTAGGACAATGGTAATCAAAATTATTGGCAATCTTTTATTCTTCACAATCTCACTCCTTGTAGGCTGCATCTTTATTGAAACCATTGGTTATCTATGATTTAGTAAAAATTTTATGAAAAAATTTATCTAGGTCTAAGGAAGACATAAATATTCAATAAACATCATATGATATTCACTATTTCAAATAGGTCTTGTGATTTAGATTTAATAAAGTCTATAAATTCTTCCAGATTACCAGATGATAAATCCTTTTTTTGTATAACAGTAATTCTCTCATCCCAAATTATAATAAATAAGTCCTCTGAAATGAAAAACTTTTCTATATCACTATAATTAATTATTGATGTTCCCTCTAGCTGGATATTATCTTCAGTAAATATAAATTTAATTGATGGAATATCTTTATAGCCATTATATAGTTTTTCAGCAGCCTTATCAAATGATGTCCTCTTTACTTTTTTCGATCTTTTCCCGTAGCTAAAGTAAAATAACCCAAGACCTATTGCAAATATACTCCATAGTAGGGGTATTAACATTTCATTAATTCTCACTACAGAAGGTATTAAAATGAAAAGTCCTAGAAATACTAAAACGGCTCCATAAACTTTATATCTAACATATCGCTTTTTCAGTACCTCTTCTGGAGCTTTTTCTTTGGAATTCAGTTTATCAACAAATTTCCATAATTTAGGGTGCTCTTTTCTTGAGAGTAATTCAGTTCTTATTTCTAATGCCTTGCTTACCTGTGATTTAAATGATATCTCGTCATACTCAGTTGCTTTAAATATAAATTCCATATATATCCTCCTATAAAAGTAAATATATGTTGCATCTATGTAATAATTTATCCAAAATATATTATAAATTAATTACTTTGATAATTTGATATGAAGCCATCTATGATAACTCCAATCCATGTCCCAGTAGTCATTACATCTTCAGTATTATTAGGACTAGACCCCAATTCACCTTCACGATTACTATATTGACTGTCATTACCTCTAAAGACATCGTTCTCATTTAATAACACTTTTGCTACCCCTCTCTCATGATTATCCCCTATTATTCTATTCTACATAGGATGCAGAATCCCTTCATTTTTATAAAAATAGGCCCCATCACCTAATAATTATAGTAATAATATATTCTCAAATCTCCTTATACTACTACTCTGTTAATTATATCATGTTTTGGGTATACTTGAAATAGTACTATTGTAAAAAGGAGTGATTTAGTGAATATTAAAATATTTTCAGACTTTGCATGTCCATTTTGTTATATTGGGTTTTCCATAGCTGAAAGATTAAAGGAAGAACATCCAGAAATAGTTATTGAATGGTTACCCTATGAATTAGATCCAGATTTATCTGATGAAGGAGATGATTTGTCTAACCATATTCCTCAAGAAAAAATAGATATGAGTTATAGGAGGATTGAAAGACTAGGTGCAGAGTATGGTCTAATCTATAATAATAAAACTAGAAAGTTTAACACCCATAAATTACACAGGGCTGCCCTTTATGCTGAAAAAGAAGGCAAGTACTATGAGTTTGCAAAGGAAGCCTTTAAGGCCATCTTTGAATATGGAAAAAATGTTGCTGACCCTGTAGTTATAAACGAAATAGGTTTAAAGGCAGGCTTAAATATTGTTGAGATGAATAATTGTATAAATAGTAATGATTTTGATGAAATATTCGAAGAATCAAAAAAACTAGAATCTGTTTTTGAAGTAGATAGTGTTCCAACCTTTATAGTGAATGATAATAAAAAGGTAACCCTACTGAAGGACTATGAAAAGTTTAAAAAAGATCTATTAGAAGATTAAAAAAATGTTCCACGTGGAACATTTTTTTAATTTTTAAGTATTTCTTTTTCATAGCTATTATTTAAGGATTTCCGGCATATTTTGTTTATACACACCCTAATATATATGGATAATGAAAAACAAAGGCCTTAAAAAGGAAATTAGAAGGTAGTTTTCAATCAGTATTATTCTTCTTTTATTTTCCTTTCAAAAATGATTTCATAACTCTTTGGCCTACCCCTAAGATCATAATCAAAAGCTAAAACTTGAACTAATCTCCATCCCTCTTTTGCATGTTCATTTATAATCTCTCGATGGTTTGTTACTGAGAAAAAACCTCCTAAATCTGCTTCAACAAACTTATATTCATACATGAACTTGCCCCCTTTTACGAGTAATTACTCGGTTAAAGTGATTGAACCAATAATTTCACTAGCCCTTTCAAAGAATCCTTCCTCTACTAATATATCTGTTCCATATAATGAACCACCACTAATTATCCTCATATATCCACCTGTTCCATGATCCCTTAATAGATAGGGTATATTATTCTCTTCTAATAAGTTTGTAATCACTCCCAGGTCCATATTGTTATCTACTGTTCTCAATACTACTAACTCAATGTCCTTATTTTCCTTATTTTCATGATTTTCTTTGTTTTTATTAACCATCTAACCACCTCCATTATTATATTAGATACCCAAATATAATTATTTTTATAGTTCTAAATACTCTTTAATTAGTATTTAGTCCTTTAATAAATTTATCTTTCCCATATACCTTTGCAAATATAAAGAGTGGATAGTAAATTGATAAGTAGATAGAATAAACATTATCTAATTGTATATAATTTATATTATGTTAATTATATAACAATCTATTCGTGATTTCCAAATTTTTATTGTAAATTTTTTCATAGGAAAATCCCACCTAAAAACATTCCCCTTATTCATTAATATATCCAAGCCTCAAGGAATATATATCTAATACATAATAGATAGCTATACTAAGGGGCGTTCATATGAGAAAATTGGCAAATGATATTCACAGGTTGTTTAATATTACTATCTTAGTAAAATTATTAATAGCAATAACTATTTACAATTCATATCCTAAGGCAATTTATGTTTCTATGGATATGAAACAGGCAGTATTTTCTAAAGGTACAAGAGAGCAAAAGGTGGTAGCCCTTAGCTTCGATGATGGCCCACATCCAAAATATACTATAGAAATACTAGATATCTTAAAGGAATATGATATAAAGGCTACTTTCTTCGTACTAGGTATCCATGCAGAAAAATATCCTGAGATCATTAAAAGACAGGTGGAAGAAGGCCATGAAATTGGCAACCATTCCTATTCACATATAGATATGAGAAGGGCTACAAAGAAACAAATTTTAGAGGAGTTTAAAAAAACACAGGAAATAATCTATTCTGTAGCTAATATAAGACCAAAGGTATTCAGACCTCCCTATGGGAACTATAACAAGGAAGTTATTGAGATTGTAAGTTCAGATGATATTCCAATAGTTCTTTGGACCTTCTATCAAGATTCTAAAGACTGGAGTAATCCAGGAGTAGATTCTATAATCGAAACTACCCTATCAAAAGTTCAAAATGGTGATATTATATTATTTCATGACTATGTTTATAAAAATGAAAGCCATACAGTAGAAGCATTAAAGACAATTATACCTAGATTAATTGAAGAGGGCTATAAATTTGTCACAATTTCAGAATTAATAAATATTTCCCGGGAAATATAAAAAAAGGAAGTCATTTCTTGACTTCCTTCTTACACCTTTGGTATCTTAACCACTACTTCTACATGGTCTCCCTTATCTACTTCTTTGTATTCAGCTTTAACACCTGTATCTTTTATTGCTGAATAGGCTTTCTTTATAGTATTTAAATAAATCCTAATATTAATTAAACTTTTTATATTTTGCTTACTTACTTTTTCATCCTTTTTAGTTAAATCATCTAATATTACGTCTACTAAGGCTTCTGTCTTTTTAACATTAAGTTCATTCTTTATTACCTTATCTAATACTTTTCTCCTTAAATCATCATCTGTCAACTTTAACAAGGCTCGTCCATGTCTTTCAGTTAGATTATGCTCTATTAGATCCCTTTTTATATCTTCGGGCAGCTTCAAAAGTCTCAACTTATTAGCTATGGTAGACTGATTTTTGCCTATTTTCTCTGCTATCTCCTGTTGAGTAAATCCATGATCAACAATAAGGTTATGATATCCTTCTGCCTCTTCGATAAAGTTTAAATCTTCTCTTTGTAAGTTTTCCATTAAAGCTATTAAGGCAGAATCCTTATCCCTATACTCTACAACTATGGCAGGGATCTTATCTAGTTCTGCTAGCTGAGAAGCCCTTAGCCTTCTTTCTCCAGCTATTAGTTCATAGGAGTTATCCTTAATCTTTCTTACACTAATTGGCTGGATAACCCCATAGGACTTTATAGATTGACTTAATTCTTCAAGGGCTTTTTTGTTAAAATCTCTCCTGGGCTGATATGGATTTGGCTTAATATCAGCAATAGGAATATACAAAATTTCCGATTGAACATTTTTCATATTTATCCCTCTTCCCACTTGAGTTTTATATATTATTCAATATTCACTTTAATATTTCCTTCTTTATTGCCCAAGTTTTTTCCTACAAATTCTCCCAGATTATAATGGATTTTTCTTTGGTTTGCCTCCAGACCTAGGATATTTTGTCGGAGTTTCTTTTATTTTTTCGATAATTATCAAAGAATGGACTATATCTGATTGGGGAATCTTAATGGATTCTACTTTAACTAATTTCCCCCCCAAAGTTTTAATAGCCTTTTCCGCATCCTTTAGTTCATCCTCTACATCAGGACCCTTCATGGAAATAAAGTGGCCTCCCACTTTTACAAAGGGCATACAGTATTCACTTAAGGTATTTAATGAAGCAACAGCCCTTGAAATTGAAATATCATATTGCTCTCGGTGTTTTTCATCTCTTCCCAGTTCCTCTGCCCTTCCATGTATGGCTTCAATATTATCTAATCCAAGGGTATCTATTACTTCCTTTAAAAAAGTGATCCTTTTATTTAAACTATCTAATAATGTTACATTAAGTTCTTCATTATAGATTTTAAGGGGTAGGCCGGGAAATCCTCCACCAGTTCCTATATCTATTAGCTTTATATTTTTATCCAATAGGCCTGTAGTCACTGGAGTTAAGCTATCCAAGAAGTGCTTTATATCTATTTCATCATCCTCTGTAATAGCAGTTATATTAATCTTTTTATTCCATTCCTTTAATAAATCCTTATACTTAATAAAATTATTAACTTGTATTTCACTTAATTCTATATTAAGATCTCCTACCCCTTTAATTAAGGTTTCGATATTATTCATTAACCTCTTTCCTTTCTTCCCTTCTTTTTAGTTCTAAATAGATTAACAAGACATTAATATCTGAAGGAGAAACTCCAGAAATCCTAGAAGCTTGACCTACAGAATCAGGTTTAATATCATTTAATTTTTGTTTTGCTTCATTACTTAGACCCTTTATTTCATTATAATCTAGGTCTGGGTCTAATTTTTTATTTTCCAACTTTTTGAATTGCTCAATTTGCATCATTTGCTTCTTAATATAGCCTTCATATTTTATTTCAGTCTCTACTTGTAGCCTAATTTCCCTTAATAATTCAGGCCTATTAGGATCAAGGACTTGTAACATATCATATCCTAATTCTGGTCTTTTTATTAAATCATATAAGCTCATTGGGCTTTTTATAGGAGTACTATTTAGGTTCTCAAGAAAATCATTATTCTCTTTTGTAGGATTTATTTGTACCTTCTTTAATCTTTCAAGTTCCTTTTCTATAGCTTCTTTCTTTTCTAAGGTCCTTCTATACCTTTCTTCTGATACTAATCCAATCTTGTATCCCTTTTCAGTAAGTCTTAAATCAGCATTATCTTGTCTTAAAGTAAGCCTGTATTCAGCACGAGATGTCATCATCCTATATGGTTCTTTAGTTTCCTTAGTAACTAAATCGTCTATTAGTACACCAATATAGGCCTCTGACCTATCTAGTATAAATGGTTCTTCTCCCTTTATATTTAAGGCAGCATTGATTCCAGCTATTAAGCCTTGAGCAGCTGCTTCTTCATAACCAGACGAACCATTTATTTGGCCTGCAAAGAAGAGATTTTTTATTTCCTTATGCTCTAGAGTTCTCTTTAATATTGTAGCATCTATTGCATCGTATTCAATTGCATAGGCTGATCTCATGAATTTCACGTTTTCTAGTCCTATAATTTCCTTATACATTTCCAATTGAACTTCTTCTGGTAGGGTAGAACTTACCCCTTGTACATACATTTCTTTAGTATCTAGGCCTTCTGGTTCAATAAATACTTGGTGTTTCGGTTTGTCAGCAAATCTCACAATCTTATCTTCGATAGATGGACAATATCTAGGTCCTACTCCATCAATTTCTCCAGAATACATAGGAGAACGATGCAAGTTTTTCCTAATAATCTCATGCATTTTTTCAGTAGTATAAGTTAAATAACAAGGTTCTTGCTTTATATTAAAATCCTTTCCCATGTTTAAGAATGAGAATGGAATAACTTCTTCATCACCAGGTTGTATTTCCATCTTAGAAAAATCAATACTATCCCTATGGACCCTAGCTGGAGTTCCTGTCTTAAGCCTTCTAAGCTTAAAGCCCTTTTCCTTTAAGGCATCAGAAAGTAAAATAGAAGGAAACATTCCATCTGGTCCAGATTCATAATTTACTTCTCCTATAAACACTCTACCTCTAAGGTAAGTTCCAGTAGCTAAAACAACTGCTTTACAGTTATATACAGCACCTGTTCTAGTTAAGACACCCTTAACTTCATCATTTTCAAGCAGTACATCAATTATTTCACCTTGTCTTAAAGTTAAGTTAGGTTCATTTTCTAGTACCTTTTTCATTTCTATATGGTATTTTTTCTTATCAGCTTGTACCCTAAGGGAATGAACTGCTGGCCCCTTAGAAGTATTGAGCATTCTTGATTGTATAAAGGATCTATCTATATTTAAAGCCATTTCTCCTCCAAGGGCATCGATTTCCCTTACAAGATGGCCCTTACCTGTTCCACCAATATTAGGATTACATGATAAAGCTGCAATAGAATCTAGGTTCATAGTCATAATCATGGTATTTAACCCCATCCTAGCACTAGCTAGTGCTGCTTCAATACCTGCATGTCCAGCACCTACAACTATTACATCGTAATCACCTGCTATAAAAGTTTTAATTTCCTTCATTAAATATCACCTTTCTAAAATTCGAGAATTACAATCTATGTGGATATGATTATGGGAGAAATCAATCTTTCAAATTGTGAAATGTAAATTGGAATTTACTTTCCAATACAAAACTCAGCGAAAATCTTATCTAAAATATCTTCTCCTATGGTGTCACCAGATATTTCTCCTAGATTTTCCCAACAATTTTTCAAATCCACCTCAATGCAATCAATTGGAACATAATTCTTAATGTCATCTAAGGCTTGATTTATATTTTCCAAGGCCTTTTCCAATTGGTTTTTGTGCCTAACATTTGTTATTACAGCATCTGAGTATATTTCAACTTCACCACTGTAAAACAAATCCTTTATACTCTTCTCAAGAATATCTACTCCTACTTTAGAGGCAATTGATGTTTCAATTATTTGCTTATCTCCAATTATAGATTGGAAATAGGATTTAGTAAATTTGTTTGGCAAATCAATTTTATTTAAAAGTATAATACTCTTTTTATCCTTAACTATATCAATTATTTCATAATCTTCATCGGTTAATTCCCTAGAAATATCGAATACAGCAATTATTAAGTCTGCTTTTTCAACTGTTTCCTTTGCTTTGTTTACACCAATTTGCTCAACTATATCTTCTGTATCTCTAATTCCTGCAGTATCTATTATCCTAAGAGGTATGCCATCAATATTTACATATTCTTCAATTATATCCCTAGTAGTACCAGGTATATCAGTAACTATGGCTCGGTTTTCCCTTAAAATAGCATTTAATAAAGAAGATTTTCCTACATTTGGTTTTCCCAAGATTACTGTATTTAACCCATCTCTTAAAATCTTACCCCTATCAGCAGTAAGAAGGAGTTTTTCTATTTCATCCTTAACCTTAATGGCACTTTCTTCTAATTCATCATAGGTGACCTCTTCTATATCTTCATCGGGAAAGTCTATGGATACTTCCACATGGGCTATCATCTCCAATAGGATATCCCTGATTTCCTTTATTTTATTTGAAATAGACCCTTCCAATTGGTTAAGGGATGTTTCAAAACTTTTATCTGTCTTTGCCCTGATCATATCTATAACTGCTTCTGCTTGAGACAGGTCTAGCCTACCATTTAAAAATGCTCTTTTAGTAAACTCGCCAGGTTCCGCCAATCTAGCACCATTTTTTAATACTAGGTCTAAAACCTTCCTAACTGAAATGATACCACCATGACAATAGATTTCAACCATATCTTCCCTAGTATAGGTGTATGGCCCCTTCATAAAGGATATTAGAACTTCATCAACTAGCTTATGATTTTCCCTATCTATAATATAGCCATAGACTAACCTCTTGCTATGGCTTACATTTAATTCTTCAACCTTGTTGCCCTTAAAGACCTTATTTGCAATTTCTAAAGACTTACTTCCGCTTATTCTAACAATGCCAATACCAGCTTCACCAACAGCAGTTGATATAGCAGCAATCGTCACAATACCACCTCATTAAAATTAATAAATACTACATAAATAGTATACCAAAAAAATCTATATCTATAAAAAATCAAAATTTTCCTTTTTAATTAGAATAACCCAGTAAAATACTGGGTTCTGTTCTGTCTACTTAGATTGAATAACTACTCTTCTGTATGGTTCGTCTCCTTCACTATAGGTAGTTATACCATCCATATTTTGTAAAGCTGAATGAATTATCCTTCTCTCATAAGGATTCATTGGTTCAAGTTTAACTGATCTTCTTGAATATTTAGCCTTTTCAGCCATCTTGTTTGCTAATTTAATTAAAGTTTCTTCCCTCTTTGCCCTATATCCATCTACATCTACTAGAACTTTAATATATTTATCTTTTCCTTTATTTAATACTAAGCTTAACAAGTACTGTATTGAATCAAGTGTATTTCCTCTTTTACCAATTAGAATTCCCATATCAGTAGAACTGATATCTGTTATATTTACCTTTATACAATCTTCTTCTTTCTTTACTATAGTAACTGCTTTAATATCCATAGAAGCTAATAACTTAGAAATAAAGTTTTCAGCTATTTCAATAGGGTCATAAACTACTGTAACCTTTACCACAGCATCTTTTCCACCGATTAAACCAAACAATCCCTTACTAGGCTCTTCCAAAATCTCAATCTTCACATCATCTTTACCTACATTTAACTCCGACAAAGCTTCACTTACAGCATCATCAATGGTTTTTGATATCTTTATAACCGATCTCATTACCTTAATTCTCCTCCTTAACCTTACCTAAAGACCTATTGGAAATTAGCTGTTGTATAATGGAAAATATATTACTTACAACCCAATAAAGTGCAAGACCAGCTGGGAAACTCCTTGCTGCCATGAAAATAAAAAATGGAAGTATAATATTCATAGTCTTCATACTATCACGAGTTTGAGGATCTTGATTGGCACTCAATGTAGCAGATTGTAAATAAGTGGTTATTCCAGCTAATAAAGGCAGACCCCAAATAAGAGGATCAGGATTTTCCAAATTTTGAATCCAGAAGAAGGCCTTGTTCATAGCTTCATAGGCTCCAACATCTTTAAAAGCAAAAACAGTAGGTTCACGCATTACTTTGAAGAATGCTAAAATGATAGGTAACTGAATCAAAAGAATCAAACATCCGGAAGCTGGATTATATTTTGCTTCCTTATATAATTCCATAGTCTTTGCATTCATTGTTTGAGGATCATTTTTGTATTTTTGCTGTATTTCTTTTATTTTTGGTTGAAGTTCAGCCATTTTTTTTGAAGATTTACTTTGCTGAAAACTAACAGGTAATAAAATCAATTTAAATAATATTGTAGTTATAATAACTGCCATTGCATAATAAGAAAAATATTTTGGTTCAGTACCTATGGCAGAAACAGTATCGTATACGAATTTCAATAAAGCACCTAATATATTTCCCAAAAAATTAGACATTTGTTAACCTCCTATCATTTAAGCGGGTCATATCCCCCAGGATTAAATGGATTGCATCTTAGTATTCTACTTATAGTCAGAAAAGTTCCCTTAAAGAAACCATATTTTTCGTAAGCCTGTATAGAATAATCAGAACAAGTAGGATAAAATCTACAGTTTCTTCCAATAAATACATATCTAGAAAAGACTTTTTGATATAATCTTATCATTAAAATAACCAATTTGGACATTATATCACTCATCTTTCAAAACTTTACCTACTTTTAATATATGAAGCATTGCACTTTCTAATTCTTTATAAGATAAATCTACAACGTTTTTCTTCGGTATAAAAATCAAATCGTAGCCATCTTTCAATTGATGGAATCTTAACCTACAAATCTCTTTCATTCTTCGTCTTATTTTATTCCTAACAACAGAATTTCCAATCTTCTTAGTAATTGAATACCCAATCCTAGTAACATTAGTATTATTTTTCTTTACATATAGAATCAAATTCCTATTCCAATAGTTTTTTCCTCTACTGTAGATTCTTTTAAACTCCATATTACTTCTCAATCTATTTTCTTTGTTCATTTAAATCCATCTCCACAAAATAGGAATTAGTAATAAAAAGGCCTCCAGATTAGGGGCCTTATGCAGTTAATCTTTTTCTTCCTCTTCTTCTTCTAGCTTTTAAGATCGCTCTACCTGATCTAGTCCTCATTCTTTTTCTAAATCCATGCTCCTTACTTCTTTGTCTTTTTTTAGGTTGATAAGTTCTTTTCATAAAAAAACACCTCCTTCAAATAGGTAGCATCAAATATATATAATATGGAGTTTTCTAAAGAAAACATAAATACTACTAATGATTATATTGATTTAAACAATATATGTCAAGAAATTTCACCACAAGAAAACTATATGAAAAGTTATTAACAATTTGTTAATCATGTGGATAATTTTATTGAATATATTTTTGTTTTCTGATATCATAAAAATATATGTGGATAATTTTAAGTAAACTATCAACAGGTCGATTTTACTCACAGTTTGTGGATAATTTGTTGATAACTTTTAGTTTTTTATAGAAAATCCATAAAATCTAATATATAAAACTTAAATATCCACATTTTTTTTGTCTACACATTGTTGATAAGTTGATATTTTTGTCTGCCCCTATTTTAATAACATATTATTAAAAGTTTATCCACAATTAATTTTTATAAACTATGTCTCATATAATTTTAGATTTATTATATTTTTTGTGGATAATTCTTTGGATATTCTAATATATTTGTTTATTTTTTTCTATATTGGCAATAATTTTTTTAATACAATAGGAGGTAATTTTATGTCTTCAGCCTTAGATAATATTTGGAATGAAGTTCTAAATTTAATGAAAGTAGAACTTACTGAAGTCAGTTTTAACACTTGGTTAAAAACCATAGAACCAGTCAGTATCTCATCTGATAAGATCATATTGGCAGCACCTAATGAATTCACTAAAGGTATACTTGTAGGCAGGTATTTAAATTTAATTAAAAATGCAGTTAAACATGTTACTAAGGAAGATTTTGATATTCAATTTATCATACCTGGTGAAGAATATTCCCTAAATCTTGGACAATCTATAGTGCAAGAAAATGTTGAAAACAACCAAAGAGCTCAATTAAACCCAAAATATACCTTTGACACCTTTGTAATAGGGAATAGCAACAGATTTGCCCATGCAGCTTCCTTAGCAGTTGCAGAAGCCCCTGCTCAAGCCTACAATCCCCTATTTATATATGGTGGTGTTGGTTTAGGTAAGACCCACTTAATGCATGCCATAGGCCATTTTATACTTAATCAAAATCCATCAGCTAAGGTGGTATATGTTTCCTCTGAAAAATTCACTAATGAACTGATAAACTCCATTAGAGAATATAGAAATGAAGAATTTAGAAATAAATATAGGAATGTTGATGTTCTATTAATCGACGATATTCAATTTATAGCCGGTAAAGAGGGAACTCAAGAAGAATTTTTCCATACATTTAATGCTTTACATGAAGCTAATAAACAGATTATAATCTCCAGCGACAGGCCTCCTAAAGAGATCCCAACCTTAGAAGATAGGTTAAGATCTAGATTTGAATGGGGCCTTATTGCAGATATTCAACCACCAGACTTAGAAACTAGAATAGCAATATTAAGGAAAAAAGCAAATGTAGAGAATATAAAGGTTAATGATGATGTAATGCTTTACATAGCATCAAAGATAGAATCCAATATTAGGGAACTGGAAGGGGCCTTAATTAGGGTAGTAGCCTACTCCTCTTTAACTAACTCAGATGTTACAGTGGAATTGGCAGAAGAGGCCTTAAAGGACATATTATCATCTAATAAAGTTGTAGAGATAACCGTAGATTCAATAAAGGAAATAGTTTCAAAGAACTTTAAGATAAAAATAGAAGACTTTAACTCTAAGAAAAGAACTAGGGCAATTGCATATCCAAGGCAGATTGCAATGTACCTAACTAGGGAGTTAACAGACCTTTCCCTACCAAAAATAGGAGATGAGTTTGGAGGTAGGGATCATACGACTGTTATACATGCCTATGACAAAATAACTTCCGATTTAAAGGAAAACCCTGAACTGAAAAGAAAAATTGATGATATGATAAAACAATTAAAAGAAGGTTAGGCTTATTTTGTGGATACTTTTTCTTTTTATTAAAGACTTATCCACATGTTATTAAATATTAAAAATACATTGATTTTCTAGTAAAACTAAGTTATCCACATACTAACAGCCCCTACTACTATTACTACTGTATTATTATATTCTTTCTATTTCTAGAAAAAGGAGGATACAAATGAAAATAAAAGTGAACCAAAGAGATTTATCAAAACATATAAATATAGCTCAAAAAGGTATATCTTCTAGAACTACTTTACCAATACTAGATGGATTACTATTGGAAGCTAGTAAAGGTCGGTTAAAAATAGTAGGAACAGATTTAGAAATTGGAATAGAGACTTATGTAGGTTGTGAAATAGAAAAAGAAGGATCTATAGTGGTTAATTCTAGAATCTTCGGTGATATAATAAGAAAGCTACCTGATGCCCCAATATATATAAATGTAGATAATAATAGGATTAATATAAAATGTGAGAATTCTGAGTTCAATATACTGGGAAGTTCAGCTAAGGAATACCCAAATTTACCAATTCTATTGGAAAAGGACACATTCCAACTACCTAAGGACCTATTTAAATCAGCTATTAAACAAACAGTATTTGCCACATCTCAAGATGAGACAAGGCCATATTTGACAGGGGTTTTACTTGAACTAAATGATAATAATATTTCTTTTGTTGCTTTAGATGGTTATAGATTAGCCTTAAGAAAATTACCTACTAAATCAGAGTTAGATATGAAGATAATAATCCCAGGTAGGACTCTAAATGAGATAAATAAGATAATTGAAGATGATGAGGAAAATGTAACTGTTTTTGCCACACCAAATCATGTTATATTTAATATTGGGGATACTATGGTATATTCAAGGTTGTTGGAAGGACAGTTTTTCAACTACAAGGAAATCATTAGAAAGGAACATAAATCAACTGCAGTTGTAAATAGAAAGTTATTCCAAGATAGTTTAGAAAGAGCTTCTTTATTAGCAAAGGAAGAAAGGGCTAACTTAATTAAACTAAGTGTAAGAGAAGGAAAGATCTTTATAAAATCAAATTCGGAAATAGGAGATGTTAATGAAGTAGTAGATGCCCAAATAGGTGGAGATGATGTTAACATAGCATTTAACTCTAGGTATTTATTAGAAGGAGTCAAGGTAATGAATTCAGAGGAGATACAACTAAACTTCATGGGTGAGTTAAATCCATGTATTATAAACTCTGTAGATGATGAAAACTATACTTATCTAGTTTTACCTGTACGTTTGGCTCAAGAAGATTTTTAAGGAGAGATATAGATGAAAGAAATATCTATAGAAACGGAATATATAAAATTAGACCAATTATTAAAATTAATAGGCATTGCCCAAACCGGTGGACAGGCAAAGATGATGATAAATGAAGGCATTGTAAAGGTAAATAAGGAAGTGGCTTTTGAAAGAGGGAAAAAAATAAGGAAAAATGATATAGTAGATATAGAAGGATATGGAGTATATAAGATAATATAGTTAGATAAGTAAACTTATAACTAGTTGTAGACATAGTAGGGAATGGAACTTATACAATCTATAATTTTTCCTTAAGGAGTGTTTTTATTGCATGTAAAAAACATAAGGCTGATAAATTTTAGAAATTACTATAATTTGGCCATGGATTTTAATAAAAAGATAAATATTTTCATAGGTAAAAATGCCCAAGGAAAGACGAATTTATTAGAAGCAATTTATATGTGTGCCACTGGTAGATCTTTTAGGACCAATAGGGACAAAGAAATAATAAATTTAAGTAAAAATCAAGCCTATATAGGTGCAGATATAGGTATAGGAGAAAATGAAAAATTTATTGAAATTAAGCTAGATAGGGATAAGCCAAAAAGGATTAGAATAAATAAGACAGAATTAAAAAACCAAAAAGACCTATATAGTGGATTAAATATTGTAGCTTTTTCACCAGATGATTTAAAACTAGTAAAGGGAGGACCACAGGAGAGGAGAAATTTTTTAGATAGTGAAATATCTCAAATTAAACCTGTATACAACTTCAATTTAAACAGATATAATAAAATCCTATTTCAAAGAAATAATTTATTGAGGTTAAATAAATTTCAATCAAATCTAGAAGAATTGTTGGAGGTTTTTGACCTTCAACTTGCTAAAATAGGTACGGATATAATACTGGAAAGAAAAAAATATATAGAGGAACTTTCTAATATAGTAAATGTTATTCACAAAAATTTAACCTTAGGTAATGAAAGTTTAAGATTATATTACAGCTCAAATATAGAAATATTAGAAAACAAATCAGACATGGAGAAAAAATATAAGGATAATCTTAAGAAAAATATGGCTAAGGATATAGAAACTGGTTCAACTCAATTGGGTCCCCATAGGGATGATATGTTATTAAGTATAAATAATAAAGACTTGAAAACCTTTGGATCTCAGGGACAACAAAGAACCGCAGTTTTATCAATAAAATTATCTGAAGTTGAACTGATTAAAAAACAAAGAGGCCATTTTCCAGTCTTGTTATTAGACGATGTTTTTTCAGAACTAGATAAGGAAAGGAAAAACTACTTAATTAAGTCCTTTAAAAACATGCAGACCATAATAACGACTACAGATTCCGTAGATTTAAAAGAAATGGAAGGTTTGGATAAATCCATATTTTATATAGAAAATGGCCAAATAGTTAAATAGGAATTATAAAAATTTATCTTTATATATAGACTGGAGGTAGTTTAATGACCATAGAAAACAATGGGATAAATCAGCAAAATAGAAATTATACAGCTGAAGATATACAAGTCCTTACTGGCCTAGAGCCTGTAAGGAAAAGACCAGGAATGTATATAGGAAGTACGGGACCTAAAGGTCTTCATCATTTAGTATATGAAGTAGTAGATAATAGTGTTGACGAGGCTTTGGCTGGTATCTGTGATACAATAGAAGTTACAATTTTCGAAGACAATTCTATTAAGGTAACAGATAACGGTAGTGGAATACCTGTAGAGATCCATCCCCAAACAGGAAAGTCTACAGTGGAAACTGTTTTAACCATCCTTCATGCAGGTGGTAAATTCAATAATGGAGCCTATAAAGTATCAGGAGGGCTACACGGAGTTGGTGTTTCTGTAGTAAATGCCTTATCTGAATGGCTTGTAGCTAAGGTAAGAAGAAACGGTAAAGAATACATGCAAAAATTTGAAAGGGGATATGCGACTACAGAATTGGAGATCATTGGAGATTCCAATGAAACAGGAACTTCTATTCATTTTAAACCAGATAAAGAAATATTTGAAACTACAGAATTCAATTTCGAAACCTTAGAAACTAGATTTAGGGAAATGGCCTTTTTAAATAAAGGAATAAAGATCATTTTAGAAGATAAGAGAATAGGAAAAACTAAGAAATTCCACTATGAAGGTGGAATAAAATCATTTGTAGAGTATATTAACAGGAACAAAACTCCAATACAAAAGGAAATAATGTATTTTGAAGGAGAAAAAGATAATGTAATAGTTGAAGTAGCATTACAATATACAGATGGCTATTCAGAAAGCGTATATACCTTTGCAAATAATATTAATACCATAGAAGGTGGTACTCACTTATCAGGCTTTAGGACTGCTTTAACAAGAGTGATTAACGATTATGGAAGAAAACATGGCTATATCAAAGAAAAGGATGATAATTTATCTGGAGAAGATACAAGAGAAGGTTTAACAGGTATCTTGTCTGTTAAGCTATTGGAACCCCAGTTTGAGGGCCAAACTAAGTCTAAACTAGGAAATAGTGAAGTTAGGGGCGTAGTTGAGTCCTTAGTTTATGATTTTTTAAATATCTATCTTGAAGAAAATCCAAAGGATGGAAAGATAATATTAGAAAAGGCCATAGCTTCTCAAAGAGCAAGGGAAGCGGCTAGAAAAGCCAGGGACTTAACTAGAAGAAAGAGTATATTGGAAAATTCAACTCTACCTGGAAAGTTAGCTGACTGCCAGGAAGTAGGAGAAAATACTGAAATCTATTTAGTAGAAGGTAATTCTGCTGGTGGTAGTGCAAAGCAGGGTAGAGATAAGAGGTTCCAAGCAATACTTCCATTAAGGGGTAAGATCTTAAATGTAGAGAAGGCAAGATTAGATAGGATCCTAAGCTCTGAAGAAATAAAGACCATGATCACTGCCTTTGGAACAGGTATAGGAGAAGATTTTGATATTAGTAAATTAAGATATGGAAAGATAATTTTGATGACAGACGCCGATGTAGATGGTGCCCATATTAGGACCTTACTCTTAACATTTTTCTTTAGATATATGAAAGAATTAATAGATAATGGACATATATATATAGCCCAACCTCCATTATATAAGGTTACAAAGGCAAGAAAAGAATACTATGTATATAGTGATAGTGAATTAGAAAAATTACTAGATGAAATAGGCAGGACAAATTATACAATCCAAAGATATAAGGGTCTTGGAGAGATGAATCCAGAACAACTTTGGGATACAACTATGAACCCAGAAACTAGGACTTTGTTAAAGGTAACCTTAGAGGATGCAGTAATAGCTGATGAAATATTCTCCACTTTAATGGGTGATAAGGTACAACCTAGAAGGAAATTCATTCAAGAAAATGCTAGATTCGTAAAAAATTTGGATATTTAGAGGTGAAGTATGGATAAGGAATTAGGTAATATTGTAGAAATAAACATTGAAGATGAGATGAAAAAATCCTATCTGGATTATTCCATGAGTGTAATTATGAGTCGTGCTTTACCTGATGTAAGGGATGGATTAAAGCCTGTTCATAGAAGAATTATCTATGCTATGGATGAACTAGGCATGGGTCCAGACAAACAATATAGAAAGTCTGCAAGAGTTGTAGGGGACGTACTAGGTAAGTATCATCCACATGGTGACTCATCAGTATATGATGCCATGGTTAGACTTGCACAAGACTTCAATATTAGATATCCCTTAGTAGATGGCCACGGAAACTTTGGTTCCATAGACGGTGATGCCGCAGCAGCCATGCGTTATACAGAAGCTAGAATGACTAAGCTTGCAACTGAAATATTAAGGGATATAGATAAGGACACTATAGATTTTAGGCCAAACTTTGATGAAACATTAAAGGAACCTGTAGTATTACCCAGTAGGTTCCCTAACCTATTAGTCAATGGGTCTTCAGGTATAGCAGTAGGTATGGCAACTAATATACCTCCTCACAATTTAGGAGAAGCTATAGATGGTATTGTCATGTTAATAGACAACCCTGATGCAAGTATAGATGATTTAATGACTGTAATAAAGGGACCAGATTTTCCTACTGGTGCCCATATAATGGGTAAAGATGGGATTAAAACTGCTTATAGAACAGGTAGAGGTAAAATAACAGTTAGGGCAGTTGCAGAAATAGAAGAAACTAAGAAAGGCAGATATAGGATAATTATAACTGAAATACCCTACCAAGTTAATAAAGCTAGTTTGATTGAAAAAATTGCTGAGTATGTAAGGGATAAGAAAATAGAAGGTATATCTGATTTAAGGGATGAATCAGATAAAGAGGGTATGAGGATTGTCATCGAAGTAAAAAGAGATGCTAATCCAAATGTAGTCCTCAATAACTTATATAAATTTACTCAGCTCCAAACTACTTTTGGCATAATCATGCTTGCCTTAGTTAATGGGGAACCCAAAATATTAAATCTTAAAAAGATGTTAACCCATTATATAGATCATCAAAAAGTAGTTATAACTAGAAGAACTCAATTTGAATTAGCCAAAGCTGAAGAAAGAGCCCATATAATAGAAGGTTTAAAGATAGCCTTAGATAATATAGACGAGGTTATTAGGATAATTAGGTCTTCAAAAACTGAAGCAATAGCAAAAGAATCCTTAATGAATAGCTTTGGATTATCAGACAAGCAAGCTCAAGCAATACTAGATATGAGATTGAGAAGGCTTACTGGATTGGAAAGAGAAAAACTAGATGAAGAGTATGAAGCACTGATCAAAGAAATAAATAGGTTAAAGGAAATACTGGCAAATGAAAGACTAGTATATGATATTATAAAGACAGAACTATTAGAGATAAAAGAAAAATACGGTGATGAGAGAAGGACAAGGATAATGCCTTCCGCTGAAGAAATAGAAATAGAAGATATTATAGAAGAAGAAGACGTAGTAATTACATTAACCCATTTTGGATATATAAAAAGAACCCCTGAGTATACCTATAAAACTCAAAAAAGGGGAGGAAAAGGCATAATAGCCTTAACTACTAGAGAGGAAGATTTTGTAGAGGACTTATACATTACTTCCACCCATGATACTATCCTCTTCTTTACCAACAAGGGTAGGGTATATTCCCTAAAGGCTTATGAAATACCTGAAGGTAGCAGACAGGCCAGGGGAACTGCAATAGTAAACCTATTAAATATATCAGGAGATGAAAAAGTAAATTCAATAATTCCTATAAATAAAAATACAAAAGTAGAAAACCTAATCATCATCACTAAGAATGGTACCATTAAAAAGACTAAACTAGAAGAGTTTGAAAACATAAGAAAAAATGGGCTTATAGCCATAGGATTAAAGGAAGACGATGAATTAATTGCTGTTAGAAAAACAGATGGCAATAGGGAAATTATAGTAGTAACCAAAAAAGGTATGTCCATTAGGTTTGACGAGAAAGACGTTAGGGAAATGGGTAGAACCGCCATGGGAGTTAAAGCAATTACTTTAAATGAAGGAGACCAAGTAGTTACCATGGAATTAGTAGAAGAAGGAAAAGACCTACTAGTTATTTCAGAAAAGGGATTTGGTAAAAGGACTCCTTTAGAAGAATATAAAACTCAAAATAGAGGTGGAAAAGGTTTAACTACTTATAAAATTAAACCAAAGACAGGAGATATAGTTTCAGCAAAGGTAGTAGATGAAAATGATGAAATCATGATGATTTCCATGAGTGGTACTATTATTAGAATTATAGCTAAAGATGTTTCCGTTATGGGAAGGGCTACCCAAGGGGTAACCTTGATGAAGATGGATGATGATAAGGTAGTGGCAGTTGCAAGATATGTAGAAGATGAATAATATAAAAATCCTTATCTTTTAGTTATATAACTAAAAGATAAGGATTTTTTAAAACATAGGATATTCCTACTTTTATAGTAAATCCTACTATATTGCTTTACATTAACTTGTTTTTATTATAAAATTAATACATATCCACACTGAAAGGGAGGTTTTAACGAATGTCATTACTTGTAGAAGTGATATTTGATGAAAAAGAAAATAAATGGATGTTTTTTCCAAAAGGAGAAATAGACATATATACATCTTCAAAATTTAAAGAAGAAGTTTTAAATCATTTTAATAGTAATCAAACAGATATAATTATAGACGGAACACATTTAAACTATATAGATAGTACAGGATTAGGAGCATTGATATCTATTTTGAAAAAACTTAGGGAGAAGGACTTTAAAATATATCTATCTAATTTAAAGACAAATATTAGAAAAATATTTGATATAACAGAATTAGACAAGTTATTCATTATTAGAGGTGAAGATAGTGAATAAGGATATAGTTAAACTTCAGATACCTAAAGAGCCTAGTTATATAAGCTTAGTCAGATTAACTGCTTCAGGCATAGCCTATAGTATGGCATTAAATATAGATGAAATAGAAGACATAAAGGTATCCATAGGGGAGGCCTGTATAAATTCATTAAACTTTAGTGAGGAAGATGAAATATCTTTAACTTTTATAATAGATGAAGAAAAACTATCTATAACAGTTTCAGGTGTTAAAGAAAATATACCTGAGGAGTTAGACGAAAAGAGAGAAAGAGAATTAGGTTTGTTGATAATAAAATCCCTAATGGATGAAGTAGTATTTAATGAGAAGGGTATAGAAATGATTAAATATATAGAGGATGATATTCAATGACTATCAAGGCTGTAGATGATAAGGAAAATAAGGAATTAAATGAAAAGGATGAGATAAGAAATCTATTTAAGTCTTATAGTCAAAGTAAAGACAAGAAGATCAGAGATAAGTTAATAGAGAAACACTTATATATAGCAGAAATTTTATCTAAAAAATACGCCAATAGGGGAATAGAATATGATGATATATTTCAAGTAGCTTGTATTGGCCTTATATATGCTATAGATAGGTATGATGTAGATAAGGGTTATGAATTTTCTAGTTTTGCTACTCCAACAATCATTGGTGAAATAAAGAAGTACTTTAGGGATAAGGGTTGGACCATTAGGGTACCCCGTAGGATACAAGAATTATCGAAGAAAATTAACAACGCTAAAATTCATTTATCTCAAAAATTGCAGAGATCTCCTACTGTAGAAGATATAGCTAATTATTTAGATTCTACTGTAGAAGAAGTATTGGAGGCTATGGAAGCAAGCAAGGTATACACTCCACAGTCTCTAGATATAACTTATGATTCAAATAATGATGATAAAGATGTAAACCTATCAGACCTTATAGGAGAAGAAGACCACTATTTTAATAAAATTGAGAATAATGATTTTCTATTAAGGACTATGGAGAAGTTAAATGATGTGGAAAAACAAATATTGATAGATAGGTATTTCAACAAAAAAACACAAGTTGCCATAGCAAAATCCTTAGATATATCCCAAATGACAGTTTCACGAATAGAAAAAAAAGTTTTGGAGAAACTAAGGAAGGAATTAGAAAAGACCATGATATTATAGTTAACAGTAAAGGATTTTCACAAAAGATTATGGTCTTTTAATATTGATAACTATGATAATTAAGTTATCCTTAGAATGAATATAGTAAATCACTTTTAATATTATAAAAAACAAATTCAAAAAAACTGTTGACAAAAGATTAAAAAGAGAGTAAGATAGTAAAGGTCGACTGAAAAACACACAACAAAAAACGACATAAAAAAACACAATAAAAAAACTTCAAAAAAACAGTTGACAAACAAAACAAAATTTGTTATTATAAGTAGGTGACCTCGCAAGAGGGAACCATGAACTAAGACAACTAAACAGTGTGAAACTTTGAATA
>JAAYFT010000073.1 GCA_012728125.1 Tissierellia bacterium
CTTTTTTTACAATGATAACCATATTACACTTGAATGTATGTTCGCAACATTATATAATGTAAAGGTACTAGAACCACTATAGGCCTTAAATGCAGCTAGGAGGAATTTCATGACAGGAAAAACACATATGGCTATAGGAGTTGCAGCAGGATTAACAGTATCTGTCCAACAACCTTTACAAAATCAAATTATGATAGTACTAGCTTCTGTTCTTGGCTCTTTAATACCAGATTTAGACCATCCAAAATCCAAATTAAATCAGAAATTATTACTTTTTAAAAATAAGTTTTATAGAGTATTATTTTATTTAGCTTTGGCAGGAGGGTTTATTTATTTATATTTTTCAACTAGATATAATGTATTTGGACTTTTAGGCATAACGAGTTTTCTCATAGGAGTATCTAGCCATAGAAGTTTTACCCATAGTATAATAGGTTTTCTTGTTATTTCATATACTGTAAAATTAATTACTATTAATTACAACCTACCTTACATATATTTTGGGTTTATTATGGGATATGCGCTACATTTGCTTGCTGACTTTTTTACTATTAAGGGAATACAATTATTCTATCCTTTGAAATTAAATGTTGCATCTCCAATTATAATCAATACAAAAAGCAGATTTGAAGATGTGATATTTATGTTGTTAAGTATATATACTGTATTTTTACTATATAATAGATATATTAAATTATAACATTAGGTCATAATAATTATTATGACCTAATTTATATATTGATTTTTAGCCATCATCCATCCAATCTATATGAGTACCTGCTATTTTTGGTGGATTAATTGTTTTCTTTCAATATATAAATAATGTTCCCTTGCTCATAAGGGATTTTCATCTTTTTTACCTAATTGATGGCAAATCTCCAATATCAAACTAACACTTTTGCTACCTTTTCCCTAACTTCATTTCTAATTTTTTCATTTCTTTCTACTGGAACTCTCCTTGTACCATAATAAACTTCTTCTATTAGTACATCTACTCCAAGGTCTGTCATAACTCTTCGCATAGCCTCTATTGTAAAGCCCATACTGGCTTCATTTGAACCAGCACAGGTTCCAATTATTATTGCCTTTTTCTTTTCCGGCCCTAACCTACTACTCCAAGTACCTTGTCCAAATTCAAATAGTGAAAATAGCCTATCTAGGAAAATTTTCATATATGATGTAACATTATAATTCCAAGATGGGGAATTTAAATTATTCCTTTAATTTCTCTGTGTTTTTACCTCTTCTAGGACTACCTAGTATTGCTATCCAATTATTCGACATGCTATTACCTCTTGATACCATATCTATATGAGTAATCTTTTTTGATTATACAAACCTAGAAGTCAACACTTTAAATTCAGGTTTTGTAACATATGAACAATAATAGACCTTACCATTAAAATTGAGAACATTTTTAAATCTAAACAAATTTGCAGGAGAAGTAATATATTCTAATACTTTATCTCTAGGAACCCACATTACCTTGCTTGTTTCATTTGAAGGTCTTAATTCTCCACTGACATACTCACAAATAAAATCAAAAATAACTTTTGTCGGAACTGGTGTAACTCCATCATAATATAAATACTGTCCCACATTGGAGTAAATACCTACCAATGATTTTACAGATGCTACAACACCACTTTCCTCATATATCTCCCGCAAAAGCCCTTCTTCTATATTTTCTCCAACTTCAATTTGTCCTCCAGTACAATCCCATCCCCTATTGTAAGTTTTTACAATAAGGATATTTCCATGCTTATCAAAAACATATCCTGCTGCAGCAACTATATGTGTTGGCCAAACCATAATTTTCTCACCTTACTTATCTTGCATTTTTATCAATATAATCATAAATACGCTCTAGTTCAAATTCTACATTCTCTTTTTTAATGTATTTATACTTTGGTAACCAAAAATCAAGAACTTTATCTAATTCATCTTTCCACTCAGGAACTAAATCTAGTAAATATTCATATGCAAACTTATTGGCATCAACTTCATTGGGGCTCATTAAGTATAATTCCGTACAGTATTCTTCACTTTCTGGTAATTTACATTTAATCCAATTACCATCAACCAATTTATATGCATGTCCATCATACATGATTGCATACTGCATACTCCTTACTAATAACGGAGAAAACTTTTCTTTATATCGGTATTGTATAACATGTCGCATCTCATGGACTAATGCAAAAAGTGGCATGATAGTATTGTCTCTTTTAGCTTCTGATAAATTTATATAAACCTTATTTTTAGAAACATCAGTCATGCCATTGGCTGTTTCATAGCCTTCTGGCATAACTGTTTCAAGTTTAACATTTAAATCGTATTCCTGATTGATATTATTAAAAATAGCGTAGATAATTTTTTCTTTTTCATTTTCATTAGCATTATGCCATTTAAGAATTATCTCTCTCACTGCATCACCTCCAACATTAAACATCAATTGAAGATAAGCGCAATGAATATTTACAATCTATTTTCTTCCAATATACAAATAATGCTCACTTGTCCCCATAAGATTTTCATCTTTACCTAATTGATA
>JAAYFT010000074.1 GCA_012728125.1 Tissierellia bacterium
TACAATCCTTCACCCCATGGTAATAAATATAATTCCCTCCACATTCCTCTAATAAATACAAAGGACAATAGCAAAACATACAATTAAAGTCTTCAGTATTTTCTACCTTGTGACATGGAAAATAACTACAGTCAAGATTTCTATAAAATCTATAGGAGTTTTCCATTTCCTTTCCCCCCTTTCTTTAATATTTTTTGTTTTCTATAGTATCCAATAAATAATTAAAGGATTCTTTATTTCCAAGGAAATTAATATGTTGATAATATGCCAATACATTTTTATATGTATATCCACACTGCCATTTTCTATTATTGTTCATTGGCTTTGTAATATTAAATACTGGTTCTCCCTCTATATCTATTGTGGAACGATGATATTCATGGCCAGTGATTAAACTACCTTGCTTGCCTAGTAGAGTATCTTTGTTTAACTGAATATTTACATAACCAAATCGCTGTAGTCTATCTGTCATTTTAGCCTTACCATTAAATATATTACACATAGGATAATCTTCTATTGAAGAAACTAAATACATTAACCCTCCAGCTTCAGCAATGATCGGTTTCCCACTTAGGGCATTTTCTCTAATGGAATTGACCATACCTTTATTTAAGGACAATTTCTCTTTATAAACTTCTGGATATCCACCACCAATATATATTAAATCGGTATCTGGTACCTTTTTATCTCTTATAGGTGAAAAATACTCTACTTCACATATATTCTCGAATAAGTTTAGATTTTCATTATAATAGAAATTAAATGCCTCGTCATAGGCAATGGCCACTTTTATATCCTTTTTTTCCCTATATTCATATGGAGAAATATGAAGCTCACTGGTTAATTTTAATATCCTATCTAAATCTATTGTTTCTTCTACCATCTTTGCGACTCTAGAAATTAATTCTTCATGACCATTACCTTTATCAGCTTGTACAAGTCCTAGGTATCTACTTTCTATTTCTAAAGACTTATCCTCAGGTAAGTATCCTAAGACTTCAATGTCTATATACTCTTCAATTTTTTCCTTGAGTAATAAATACATATCCTTACTTACCTTGTTCAATATAAGGCCCTTAATCTTTGAATCTGGAAATTCTACCATACCCTTTATTTTAGGAATAACTGAAAACATTTCACCCTGAGGCCTATATACTAATATTGCAGAAATATCCAATTCCCTTGATATATGAAAACTTGAATTTTCAAAGGTATTGTATATGCCATCAAAGTAACCCATAGCCCCTTCTATTATTCCATATTCACCCCTACTCATGGCTAGAGATTTTCTTATGCCTTCTTGTCCCATTAAATGTATATCAAGATTGCCTGCTCTTTTTCCTGATGCCAGTTCTAAATATTTTAGGTCAATAAAGTCTGGACCTGTTTTAAATGCAGATATATCTAGCCCCCTATTTTTAATTGCCCTAATAAGGCCAAGGGTAATAGTTGTTTTTCCATTATTACTAGAAGGTGCTGTGATCATTATAGCTTTCATCTACATCATCTCCAATTCATTAAAAATACTTAAAAGTTTTTTATTGTCTTCCCTACTCCTTATGGCAACCCTAATATAGGAATTATCTAGTCCTTCGAAAGAGGAACATTTTCTTATTACTATGCCTCTTTTCAGGAAAAAATTAAATACATATTCTTCATCCCATCTCAATAGCTTAATTAAGATATAATTAGTTTCTGTAGGAAATACTTTTATGAAGGAATGCTTTGATAGCTCTTGCAACATATACTGCCTTTCTTGTTCTATATATTCCTTACTTTTCCTTATATACTCCTTCTCACCAAATATGAAGTTACCTGCTGCCTCTGCAAAGGCATTTACACTCCAAGGTAGTTCTATTTTAGATATTTCTTGGGCTAAAGCTGCAGATGTACACCCATAGCCAAGCCTTATACCGGGCAGTCCAAAGAACTTAGTAGCAGCTCTTATTATACCTAGGTTTTCATAATTAGTCTGCCTAAATAATTCTATACTGTCATAGTCCCATGGACAAAACTCAAAAAAAGCCTCATCTAACACTAGGTATGCTCCAGACTTTTTAACTATATTGTGAAGAACTATTAATTCTATTTTATCTAGCCTAAGGCCTGTTGGATTATTTGGATTGCCTAGAATAATTAAATCATCCTTTTCTATATTACTTCCTATAGTTTTCATATCTATTGTAAAATCAGAATTATATGGAATCCTAATTATTTCTTTTTGATGAACAAGGGCCCTTTTTTCATATTCTGAAAAGGAGGGGATGGACACCAATACTCTCTTGGCTAAAATTATAAAATTATCTATTAGCTCCACCGCCCCATTGCCCACTAAGACATTTTCCTCCCTACATTTTAAGTAATTGGATATGGATTTTTTTAATCTCCTATATTTTATATCTGGATAAATTTCAACACTATTAAAGCTATCTCTTAATACTTCATCTAAGCCTTCTGGTGGACCTAGAGGGTTTATATTGCTGCTAAAATCTATTAGTTTACCATCATAATATTTTTCATAGGATAATAGGTCTCCACCATGGTCCATTTTATCACCTTCTTTATATAATCTTGTGGGGTATGAAGTAGGGGCAATTGTTTACCTTGTCTTCATATATGTGGGCATCTATTCTAAAGACATCTTTAAGTAATTTTTTTTCTAATATCCTATCTGGCCTTCCATATTGGCAGCTCTCTCCACTCTTTAATACATAAATTTTATCTGAATATCTAGCTGCTTGGTTTAAATCATGTAAAACCATGATAACTGTAATTTTTAAAGACTCATTTAGTTCCTTTACTAGCTCTAATACTTCCAATTGGTAGGAGATATCTAGATAAGTAGTAGGCTCATCAAGGATTAGGATATTTGGCTTCTGAGCTAAGGCCATGGCTATCCAGGCTCTCTGCCTTTCTCCTCCTGATAAGGTTCCTATATATCTATTTTTTAATTTACTCAATCCTGTTTTTTCTATTGCCCAAGTTATGATCTCCTTATGGTTCTTATCTAACCTTTTTCCGAATTTTAAATGGGGATACCTGCCATAGGATACAAGGTTTTCTACAGTAATATCTGCAGATACATGTTTTACTTGGGGCAATATAGCCATTTCTCTTGCTATTTCCTTTGTTGGAATAGTATATATATCCCTTCCATTTAGATAAATCTTTCCTGAATAGGCCTTTATAAATCTGGACAAGGCCTTTATGAGGGTAGATTTACCTGAACCATTTGGCCCAATTATAGTGACTATCTCTCCCCTATCTACTTTGAAATTAACATTTTTCAATATTAGCTTGTCCCCATATTTGACTTGCAAGTTTTTTGTTTCTATAGCCATGGCTACATTGCCTCCTTTTTTCTTAGTAGGTAAAGAAAAAATGGTGCTCCAAGGGCTGACATTATAATGCCTACTGGTATCTCTGCCGGTGCAAATAAAGTCCTAGCTAAGGTGTCACAAATCATAACAAGTGATGCCCCAAAGAATATGGCTCCTGGAAAAAGATATCTATAGTCTGAACCTATAAATAGTCTTACTATATGAGGTACTATTAGGCCTACAAAACCTAATAATCCTACTACTGAAACTGCTGCCCCCGCTAATAAAGAAGATATGATGATAAAAATAAACCTAGTTTTTTCAACCTTTATACCTAATCCAGTGGCAACTTCATCTCCCAACATAAGGATATTTAGTTTATTGGGTAAAAATAATATAAGTATTATGCCTAGTATTGCATAAGGTAAAATCATCCTAAAATCCTGCCAGGTTATGGCCGAAAGGCCTCCCACCATAAAGCCTAGTACTCCCTGTACCCTATCTGGAAAGAAGGCCATAAGGGTATTGGTTCCTGCACTAAATAGGGAAGATACAGCTACACCTGCCAGTACCAGCCTTGTGGGCAAGGCTCCTTGCTTCCATGCCAAGGAATAGATAAATAAGGTAGCAAACAATGCTCCTAAAAAGGCACCTATGGGTACTAGATAATAGTACTGTGGAAATATAATAAGTATAATATAGGCGAAAAAACCTCCCCCAGAGGAGACCCCTATTATATTGGGGCCTGCTAGGGGATTTCTCATTATTCCTTGAAGTATGGCTCCAGATAGGGCCAAACATATGCCTACTAAGGCAGCAACTATAGTTCTCGGTAGCCTTACATTCCAGATGATCTGATAATTAACCGTATCTTTTTCGTATAGTATAGATCTGGCTATGTCGACAGGGCCTATTTTTACTGCCCCAACTCCTACACTTATGAAAAAGCTAATAACAGCTAGTAGGACAAAAATAATAAGAAGTGTAGCTTTTCTCATTTATTTAAATACCTCTGGATAGAGGATTTTTGCTAGATTTTCATAGGCCTCTGCATATCTATGGTTTGCCTTGTAGGTATATAATTTACTGTCTAATACTATATACCTATCATTTTTCACCGCTGATAATGTAGACCAGGCAGGGTTGGATTTCACATCATTTACTAGTCTTTCCTCTATAGCTTCCATATCTGACCCCATAGTTTGTACAAAGATAAAGTCTGGATCCTCTTCTAATATGGTTTCTAAACTGAAATTCTTGCTACTTAATTTTTCGTTGGAACCATCCGCTATATTAATGGTACCTAGGTCCTTAAACATTTCTCCAATGGTAGTTTCGGAGTTATTTGCCCCTATGGAATTACTTGTAGCCATAATAATAAGTACTTTCACTTCCTTATCTGTAGGTACCATATCCATAATCTCATCTATCTTGTCTTTTACCATTTGTGTATCTTGTTCATATAAGTCCATTCTGTCATTTATAGCTGCAAATATCTTGGATATTTTGTAATAGTCCTCTTTAAACTTATAGTCTAAAGCCATTACAGGTATATTATTAGCTTCTAAAGCAGGTATCATATCTAGATGTTTGCTTGAATTAGAACTTAATACTACTAAATCTGGTTCAAGGGATATAACTTTCTCTAAGCTAATAGAACCTTGCTTGCCTAGGGTCTCAACATCTTCTGTCCCTGGAAAGTAGTAATCATTTGAAGGCTCCACCATACCTACTAATTCTCCACCGTTTCTTACCCATATATCTACAAAGGACGCAAATAATACTATTGGTCTTTCTGGTTTCTTATTTAGTCTTATCTCTCCCCCTCTTCCATCTACAAAGGTAACTGTGTCTTCATCTATTACTATTCCATATTCATCAGCTGTTGGTTCCTTTGTAACTGCTTCATTTACTCTATCTTCCTCTACTATAGTTTCCTGTACTTGATCCTCTAGCTTTGCTTCTTGTCTACATCCTATTAAGCTTAAGCTAATCAAAACTAATACTAGCACTAATGATATGATGTTTTTAATTCTCATTTTACTCCTCCTAAGTTTTATATTTTGAGGGAATAAAAAATCCCTAACCTAGGGTTAGGGATATTAGATCCATATGTGGACATAAAAATATCAGCATCCCCTTCCCTCCGAAGGTTGCTTAGAATATACATTAGGCAGGTCTCCTGACTTGTGATTCATTTTACTCTCAGCACCTTCCCGGATTGGTCCAGTGGTATACGCTGATTTCATCATCACTTACAGTAGCGGGGGCTGTATGGGATTTTCACCCATTTCCCTATTAATCCTTAACGGAACCTAAAGTATTCTTATTCAATTTTCATTTTTATGCTACCATAAAACAAAAATTAATACAAGATATTTTTATTAGTATATTGGGACTACTTATAATGTATTTTACTTTATTAGCTTGATTAAAGTATAAATAACTACTAGCAACACTTGGCTACGGTACATAATTTCTATAGAATTTTTTATATGTTTTTTGTTTATAGGATTTATTTTATCTCCAATAGTAGGCTTTTCTACTAGCTTTCCATGATAATAGTTGCTGCCACCTAATTGGATACCTAAAAGTCCTGCTACCGCCCCTTCAGGATAAGGAGCATTTGGACTTTTGTGATTTTTCCTATCTCTAAACATTATTTTAATACCATTTACAAGATTAAACCTACCTATAGACCCTAAGGACATAAGTAAGCCTGTAATTCTAGCTGGTAGAAAATTAAATATATCATCTAGCTTTGCAGGAAAATATCCAAGGTCCTTATACTTTTCATTCATATAGCCAAGCATAGAGTCCATAGTATTAATAAATTTATAGGCTAGTCCACCTGGTGCTCCTAATAGGGTAATGTAAAATAAAGGAGCTATGACTCCATCCGAAGTATTTTCTGCTACTGTTTCAACTGTTGCCCTAACAATTCCTTCTTCAGATAAATTCTTTGTATCCCTACCTACTATATAGGATAACCTAATTCTTGCTTCTTCTATCCCTAAGTTCAAGGCCTTATATACCTTCATAGCCTCATAATGCAAGGATCTTGCAGCTATGCAAGTATATATTAGATAAACATTGACTATATTATACAAGATGTTATAGGGTTTAATTGCTTTTAGCAGTAAAAATGGTATAAGGAATCCAAGACTAATATTGATTACTACAATTATAAAGCCTGCAAATTTCAAGCCCTTATTAGTTTTAGCTATTCTTCTAGCTACTTTGTCCTCAAGGGATATTATCCTCCCCATTAGCTTTACTGGGTGGGGAAAACTATAGGGGTCTCCTAATATAAAGTCTAATATTACTGCCAATATTATATTGGTTACCATCTTTCTTCTCCTTTTATGCTACAAACAAGGATTAATCTAATCCCATAATTTTATAGATGTAGTTAATATCCATATTTTCTCGGAGGACCTTAGATAGTTTATCTAATTCCCTATTTATCTCTTCCATGGTTTGCTCAATTTTATTGCATTTTTTATCATAGTCTACTAAACTATCTTCATCTACTAATTCTAAATGAACAAAGGGTATAGTACCTACAACTGGTATGTTTAACAAGTCTTCAATCATTTTAATCCCTGGATCTAGTAGGGTCTTGTCTCCTCTGAATTTATTTATTATAAGTCCCTTTATTCTTTTTCTTTCATGGTCTTCTAATAGCATTACAGTACCATAAAGGGAAGCAAATACTCCTCCTCTATCAATATCTGCTACTAGGAGGACTGGGGCATCGGCCATTTCAGCAATTCCCATATTTACAATATCATTTTCTTTTAGGTTTATTTCTGCTGGACTACCTGCCCCCTCTATAACAACTATATCATTTTCATTTTCTATCTCTCTATATGTATCTAGTATCATGGGTTTAAGAATATTCTTATACTTAAAATATTCCCTAGCCTCCATATGGTCTTTATCTTCACCTTTTAATACAACCATAGACCCCTTATCAGTTTTTGGTATAAGTAAGATTGGGTTCATATTTGGATGGGGTTCAAGACCTGCAGCTATTGCCTGTAAAGTCTGGGCAGTACTAATCTTGTATCCTTCTTTAGTTGTATAATATTTTGAAGACATATTTTGAGACTTAAATGGATAAACCTTATAGCCATCTTCTTTAAATATCTTACAAAGGCCTGTACATAATAGGCTCTTGCCTGCTGAAGATGTAGTACCTTGTATCATAATATTTGCCATATCTACTCCTCCTACCTATATTTTCTTATTTCTTCTTTTAAATTTTCTATCTTATATTCTAAGGATAGTATGGGATTTAAATTATATTTATCTAATAAATAATATAATTCTTCTATTTCTTCCATGGTAGGCTTTTGGTGAAGATCGTATTTTCCATCATTGGAATGAATATGAAGATAACAGATATAGTCTCTTAATTCCCTAATCCAGACATCCAAAGGAAGTTGGCCAAGCTTTGCATGGCCAATATCTAAATTAATCCTAATATTAGGTAAATCTATTATTTCTATTAATTCTTTTAACATAGCTGGACTTTCTTCAAATACATTTTCTAAAAGGA
>JAAYFT010000075.1 GCA_012728125.1 Tissierellia bacterium
ATAGCTTAATTTAGTGACCCCAAAAACAAATAGCTTATAAAAAAATTGGTGAAACAAGCAACTATGCACTTTTCATAAAATATGGGGAGATTTAAAAAAATTTTTCCTACAGTAACTTGACACTATCACTGCGAAAGTTGAGTTGTAAATTTTTACAATATTTGGTAAAATTTTATTGTATCATTGTTACCTTTAATTTAAATTGATATTTTATATAAAACAAGATTTAGTATGAAAAATTATAAGATGATTAAACAAGACCCCTATGAATTTTCAGAATTGTTTGAGTAGAGGAAAATTACAAGTTTTAAAAATGAGTATAAAAGACTTGATATAAGAAATGAATTAAGGCAAAACAAGTATTTTGTCGTTTTTTGCTAATCATGCTTTGCTTGTAGAAGGATTTCAGTTCTATTCCTTCTTGGATATAAATATACTTAATCTAGGATGATTTATTAGTACAACCTATCATCTCTTGATTAATAGATCATCCTAATTAAAATATAAATTAATATGAATAGGGGGAAATATTATGAAAATCAGCAGAAAACTTCTAATTCTCACAAGTCTATTTCTTGTAGCAGCCATATTAATAACAGGCTGTGTACCAAAAGGTGGAGACCAACCTAAAGAAACTGTAGAAACTCAAACTACAACTGATCCATCTACAGAAACACCAGCAACACCTGCAAAAGAATTAAAAATCTTAAGGACAAACAACTCTAGTGAACCAGGCTCACTAGATCCTCCGTTAGCACAAGGAACTCATGAGTCTTGGATACTAGACCACACCTTTGAAGGCTTAATGAAAATTAACTCCAATATGCAAGTTGTTCCAGGAATGGCAAAAGAATATAAAATATCAGAAGACAATTTGACCTATACTTTTACTCTTAGAGATGATGTTTATTGGTCAAATGGTGACCCTGTAACTGCCCATGACTTTGAATTTGCTTGGAAAAGAGCTTTAGATCCAGATTTAGCTGCTGACTATGCTTACCAATTGTACTATATAAAAGGTGGAGAAGCTTACAATAATGGAGAAGGTAGTAAAGATGATGTTGCAGTTAAAGCTTTAGATGATAAAACTTTAGAAGTAACTCTAGAATCCCCAACTCCATATTTCCTAGAATTAACAGCATTCTTCACATTATATCCTGTTAACAAAAATGTAGTAGAAGCTAACCCTGATTGGGCTAAAAATGCATCTACTCATGTATCCAATGGACCATTTACTTTAGTTGAATGGGAACATGATGCTAGTATTAAAATTAGGAAAAACGAAAATTACTACGATGCTGCTAATATAAAACTAGATGGTATTGATTTCGATATTATAGCTGATGAAAACACTACATGGCAAAAATATGTTGGTGGAGATTATGATTTCTTAACTCCATTACCACAAGCTGTAGTAGCTCAAATGAAAGCTGAAAATAATCCAGAGCTAGTAATCGGTGCAGAAGTTGGTACCTATTATTACAATCTAAACTCTCAAGTTAAACCATTTAACAATGTTAAAGTTAGAAAAGGCCTTGCAATGACCCTTGATAGACAAACTATAGTTGACAAAATTGCCCAAGGTGGTCAAATTGCAGCAGAAGGTGTAGTACCTTTCGGTATGATAGATGAAAATGGTAAAGAATATAGAGATGGTGTAGGAAATCTTCATCCATATAATGTTGAAGAAGGAAAGAGATTGTTCATGGAAGGTTTAGCTGAAGAAGGTATGACAGTAGAAGACTTCAAAAATATAGTTCTTCTATATAATACTTCTGAAGCTCACAAGAAAATTGCTCAAGCGGCACAAGAAATGTGGAGAGTTAATCTAGGAATAGAAATTCAACTAGAAAATGTTGATTTCCAAGTAAAACTAGATAGAGAAAAAGCAGGAGACTACCATATTTCTCGTGCAGGTTGGATTGGAGACTATATGGACCCAATTACCTTCCTAGAACTATGGTGGAGCAAGTCTAGCTTCAACGATGTAAAATATAACAACCCTGAATATGATAAATTAATAGAAATTGCTAAGAATAGTGCTGATCCAAAAGAAAGATTCGATGCTATGAGAGAAGCAGAAAGAATCGTTATGGAAGATATGGCTGTAATACCAGTTTACTTCTATACTCAACCTTATGCTCAAAAACCATACTTAAAGGGAGTATACAAACCATTAGTCAACTATCCAAAACTAACTTATGCTGAGATAAATAAATAATATAGGTAAGGGCGAGCAAGTCTCGCCCCTAATACTATTATAAAGTCTACTGAACTATATATAGACTATAGTGTTATTTTTTGACCGTCTGAAAACTACACAAAAAGGAGGAGTATTATGAAAAAGTATCTCTTAAAAAGGTTTATAATGTCCATAATTACCCTTTGGACCATTATAACCGTTACATTTTTTCTAATGCATTCCATTCCAGGAGACCCCTTTAAAAAGGAAGGTAAAATGCCTCCTGCAGTATATGAAAATCTCCTAAAGAAGTATGGACTAGATAAGCCATTACACGAACAATATGTAATCTACTTAAAGAACCTATTAAGGGGAGACTTTGGTGACTCTATGAAATCTAGGGTTGAGACTGTAAACGATATGATTAGAAGGGGCTTTCCTGTTTCGGCATATTTGGGCCTAGAAGCCTTACTCATAGCCCTAGTCTTCGGTCCTACCCTAGGTGCCTTAGCTGCATTATATCAAAATAAAGTTCCAGACTATATATCTATGATAATTGCTATAATCGGTATATCTGTACCTAGTTTTATAATGGGTACTATTTTAATACAATTTGTAGCTAAAAATGTATCCTGGCTACCTATAGGAGGATGGGGTGAATTTAAACATACCTTGCTCCCTGCCCTAGCCATGTCTTTGATGCCCTTAGCATATATGGCAAGACTAATGCGTTCCAGTATGCTGGAAGTACTTAACCAAGACTATATAAAAACTGCAAAATCTAAAGGAATTTCTAAAGCAGCAGTAATTTTAAAACATGCTGTTAGAAATGCTATCCTTCCTATAGTATCAGTATTAGGTACTCTAATATCAAACCTATTAGTAGGTAGTTTCGTTATTGAAAAAATATTTGGTATCCCAGGACTTGGATCTTTCTTCGTTAAGTCCATAAATAACAGGGATTATACCTTGATCATGGGTACTACTATTTTTTATGCAATTATCTTAATAACCATGTTATTCTTAGTAGATATTGCCTATATGTTCATAGACCCACGAATTAAGCTTACAAAGGAGGGCCGCTAATGAATAGTGAAGCTAATGTAATAAAAGAACTAACTCCTGATTTATTTGAACCTGCCCTCCGAGAAGATAAAAATGCGGAGAAAATTAGGCGACCTAGTATAAAATATTGGCCAGATGTATGGCGTAGGTTAAAGCAAAATAAATTGGCTATGACTGGATTAACCATCATTATTCTTATGATTGCCATGTCCATTATAGGTCCCTTAATTAGTGGATATAGCTATTTTGAGCAAAATTATGATTTAATTAATGTTCATCCCAATAAAACCAATTGGTTTGGTACTGATGAACTAGGACGGGATTTATTTACAAGAGTTTGGTATGGAGCTAGATATTCCCTAATTATAGGAGTTTTAGCAGCAGCCATTGACTTTATCATAGGTGTAATCTACGGTGGAATATCTGGTATGTCATCAAGACAAGTAGATTCCATTATGATGCGTATAGCTGAAGTAGTTTATAGTATCCCTTACTTACTTGTAGTTATCCTTTTGTCCGTAGTATTTTCAAAAGAAGGCGCAGGTACATCAATGTTTGTACTTATACTGGCAATGACCCTTACTGACTGGGTTCCAATGGCCATATTAGTAAGAGGACAAGTACTACAATTAAAAGAAGCCGAGTATTCCTTAGCTGCAGAGTCCCTTGGGGCTTCCAATGGCTGGATACTAAGAAAGCATATAATCCCAAATACTATGGGTCCAATTTTAGTAAATATAACTTTAACTATCCCTAGAGCTATTTTTGCAGAAGCTACCCTTGGATTTTTAGGTCTAGGTTTTCAAGCACCAAAATCAAGTCTTGGGAGTTTAGCAAATGACGGTTTGGCAGGTCTTGCAGTAGGTAATGCCTACCAAATAATTATACCGGCCATATTTATATCATTGATAATGTTTGCCTTCAATGTGCTTGGAGATGGACTTCGTGACGCCCTAGACCCAAGACTTCGTAAGTAGAAAGAGGTGGAGAAATGGAAAAACTATTGGAAGTTAAAAATTTATCTGTATCCTTTAAAACTTTTTTTGGAGAAGTTGAAGCAGTTAGAAATATTAGTTTTCATGTAGGCAAATCTGAAACTGTAGCTATAGTTGGAGAATCAGGCTGCGGAAAAAGTGTAACTGCCAATTCTATAATACAATTGCTTCCTATGCCTCCTGCCTTCTTTAAAAATGGTGAAATAATATTTAATGGTGAAAACCTACTAGATAAAACTGAAAAGGAAATGCAAAGAATAAGGGGAAATGAAATTTCCATGATATTTCAAGACCCTATGACATCTTTGAACCCAACTATGAAAATAGGAAAGCAGATAGTAGAAGGATTAGTAACTCATCAAAAGTTATCATATAGTGATGCTAAGGATAAAGCCATAGAAATGTTAAACCTAGTTGCAGTACCTCAACCTGAAAAAAGGATTAACCAATATCCCCATGAGTTTTCAGGTGGTATGCGTCAAAGGGTAATGATTGCTTTAGCCATGGTATCTACGCCTAAACTATTAATTGCAGATGAGCCTACTACTGCCCTAGATGTTACAGTACAAGCCCAAATATTGGAGTTAATGAAGGAAATACAAAAGAAATTAAATATGTCAATAATATTAATCACCCACGACCTAGGAGTTGTGGCTGATATGAGTGATAGAGTTATTGTAATGTATGCAGGACAAATTCTAGAGGAAGGCACTACAGATGAAATATTTAAGAACCCAAGACATCCCTATACTCAAAAACTTCTAGCTTCAGTGCCTAGATTGAATATGTCTAGAAATGAGCCATTACATTCTATAGAAGGAACACCACCTGATTTATATATTCCTCCAAAGGGATGCTCCTTCTACGATAGATGTGATTGTGCCATGAAAGTATGTAAAGATCATATGCCAGATTTTGATGCTCACAGTAGTAGCCACAAAAGCAGATGTTGGTTAAATCATCCTTTGGCTAAAATAGCATCCGGGAGGGATAAATAATGGTAGAACCTTTAATTTCAGCAAGAAATATAAAGAAGCATTTTAAGGTTGGAGAAGGTATCCTAAAGGCTGTAGATGGCATTAGCTTTGATATCTACCCTGGTGAAACCTTTGGACTAGTTGGAGAATCAGGCTGTGGCAAGTCTACAGCTGGCAGGACTATTATTAGGCTATATGAACCTACTGATGGTGAATTGATATTTAATGGAAGAAACATTTATGAATTATCCCATAGGGAAATGCAGGAAGTAAGGAAGGATTTCCAAATGATTTTCCAAGACCCCTATGCTTCCCTAAACCCTAGGATGACTGTAGAGGAAATAATAGCTGAGCCCTTAGACATACATAGGGCTTATAAAAGCCATAAGGATAGAAGAAATAGGGTTATAGAGCTATTAGAGCTTGTTGGTTTAAACGAAGAGCATGCCAATCGCTTCCCCCATGAATTCTCCGGTGGACAAAGACAGAGAATTGGAATTGCAAGGGCCTTAGCCCTAAATCCAAAGTTCATAGTCTGCGATGAGCCTATATCGGCACTAGACGTGTCTATCCAGGCCCAAGTAGTTAACCTATTGAAGGAGTTGCAGGATAAGTTTGGCCTAACCTATTTGTTCATAGCCCATGACCTATCCATGGTAAGATATATATCCGATAGGGTTGGGGTAATGTATCTAGGCCATATGATGGAACTAGCACAATCTGAGGAATTATATGAAAATCCATTACATCCATACACTAAGGCCCTCCTTTCCGCCATCCCAATCCCAGATCCGGAAATTCAGAGGAGTAGAAAGAGGATTATGTTGGAGGGCGACGTACCAAGCCCAATCAACCCAAAACCTGGATGTAGGTTTGTGGAAAGGTGCCCCCATGCAAGGGAAAAGTGCAGACAAGAAACCCCAGTCTTTGAAGAAAAAAGACCTGGACATTTTGTGGCATGCCATTATGTATAGTGAATAGTTAATAGTGAATAGTTAATAGTGAATAGTTAGTTAGGGTCTAGCTTTGGGGAAAGAAACTTGACTTAGATATTATAAATATGTACAAAAAAACAAAAATGACAAATCATTCGGTAGATTTGTCATTTTTTATAAATTTATTTGCGA
>JAAYFT010000076.1 GCA_012728125.1 Tissierellia bacterium
TAATTGGTTGGCTATGGGTAATTTCAAAGGGCTTAGTATCTATATTTATCTTAATAAATATCTTCATAGTGGGCCCCAGACTTCTATATTTGACTTTTTCAATCTTTGCTCCAAGTCCAATTAAAGATATTCCCAAGGAGGATATAGTCTATAAACTAGATATAAATGAAAGAGTACAAATAGATGATAGGGTTATTAACTTTACTGATATAGTATACGATAAAAATGAAACAATACATATAATTTATAACTACTACGATAAGAAAATATGGAGGATGGGTTGGAGCCATGGATATCTTGGAACTATAAAAGATGATAAGGGAAATGAATATTTTTCAGGCTCAGGTTACCGAGGAGGAGGTATTGTTGCAAAGGGGAGGAAAAGCATTAGGGATTTTCCTAGGGATGCTAAAAGTCTAATCATTGAACATGATTTCTATAATAGGTACTACAGGGTGGAGATTCCCTTAGAATCAGGTGATGCCAATGAATAGAAAGAAAAAGCTTATAAGAAATATAATAACTATCCTTATATTATTTATTGTTTTTGTTAAAGGTTCTGGCCTTTATTTTACTCCAATGGGAGCCCATAGAGACTCTGAAAGAACTGCCCATTATGGGCCATCTGAAATAGTTCATATAGAAGACTTTGAAAATGGAAAATATATCTTGTGCAGGTATGATAAATGGTTTTCATGTAATACAGTTAACAGGAGACTAATATTCTTTTGGCGTTTTGGTAACCAAGTTCATGGCTGGGAAAATGATGTAACAATACCCTTAAACTATTCTTGGGATAGGGATGGAAGCTTCGGTAAGGCCTTTGGCATAATCAACGACAAGAACATAAAAAAGGTAGAAGTAGTATTAGATAATGGAACTACTATCTACCAGGAGGATTTTTATGAAAACATGTTTCTTATAACTTGGAAGTCAGATAATACAACTGACTTTTCAGGTATTCGGGCCTATGATGGAGAGGGAAACATAGTATTTGAAAAAATTTATCCTGTAAGGGTCAATCCCAATAGGTGAAAATATATTGACCCTATGTAGGTAGTTACTAGATCTATCCTGTATGGCATGGAAAAGAATTGCTTAACTAGTTTCTACCTGGAATTTATAACCTGCTCCATACACTGTATGTATATACTGAGGAGACTTAGGATTTGTTTCTATCTTCTGCCTAATATTTTTTATATGGGCATCTATGGTCCTGTCAAAGCCCTCGTATTCATGACCAAAGGCAGACAGTATTAGTTGGTCTCTGGAAAGAACCATGTTCTGATTAGAAATCAAAGCCAACAGAATTTTAAACTCATTGGTAGTTAGGTTGACATTTCTATTATTCTTCTTAACTACCATTTTATCTATTTCTATTTCCAAATCCCCATTATTAAAGCTAAGCTTTTCTGCACTTGGCCTAGTATTTGGGTAGGCTCTTCTAAGCAAGGCCTTCACTCTGCTTACTAATTCCCTAGGACTAAAGGGTTTTAATACATAATCATCAGCACCAATGGATAGGCCTTCAATCCTATCATCTTCGTGGGTTTTAGCAGTTAACATGATAATTGGCACATTGGAAATGGCTCTTATTCTCTTACATACTTCTTCTCCTGAGATTTTCGGTATCATTAAATCCAATATTATTAGGTGGATATCTTGATTTTCAAATATTTCCAAGGCAATTTTTCCATCATCAGCTACAAATACATTAAATCCTTCCTTTTCTAAATATGCCTTTATTACTTGGTAAATATTCTTTTCATCTTCTACTACTAGAATGTTATTATACTCCATAAAATCACCCCAATAAAATCTTACCCAAAAAAATTAGAAAAAAATAGAAATTAATACTTTTATTTTGTAATCATTTGTGCTATACTTTAATATAATATTTAAAACATAGTAAATTGCTATGAATTGGTAAAGTAGATTATATTGAGTATTACAGAGAGGATTCCGTTGGTGAGAGGAATCTATACAAGATATAATTGAAGTGCACCAAGGAGCATAGGGTCGAAATCTTAAGTAGACTTTTACGGCTGCTTCCGTTAGAGAGCTAGGGTATGAAAGTACCTGAATTGAGATGGGGATTTTCCCCAAGCAGAGTGGAACCGCGAAACCAACCTTTTGCCTCTGTATATTTAATATACATGGGTAAAAGGTTTTTTTGTTGACCTACCCGATTTATGCGACCACAGGGAGCAATAAATCGTTGGTAGGTCACACGCAACGAATGCCAAATTTGCACGAACGAAGTGAGTAAGCAAATTTGCTGCATGAGACTGCGTAAAATCCCAAATTCTTGCGACTGAAAGGAGCAAAAGAATTTGTGTTGCGAAACTGCTTTTATA
This sequence comes from Tissierellia bacterium, assembly GCA_012728125.1. Classification (GTDB taxonomy): domain Bacteria; phylum Bacillota; class Clostridia; order Tissierellales; family Tissierellaceae; genus JAAYFT01. The sequence continues at coordinate 2,358 of JAAYFT010000076.1, forward strand.
TACTATACCCAGAAGCTTGACCCCAATAATTGTCAATTGTCAACTGTCAATTGTCAATTGCATAAAATCGTGGATTTTGAACTGTGAATTGTGCTTTGTTATAAAGGATAAACTAATAATATTATTATTTAAAAAATAAAAATTATAGGGAGGTAATTTTGTGATATTAAATAATATAAGTCAAACCGTTGGTAAGACACCATTGGTAAAATTAAACAATATAGTGGATGAAGACAGTGCTGAAATCTTGGTAAAAGTAGAATTCTTCAACCCATCAAGCAGTGTAAAAGACAGGGCTTCTTTATATATGATAGAAGGAGCTGAAAAGGAAGGAATATTGAAAAAAGGTGGCACAATTATAGAGCCAACCAGTGGAAATACTGGTGTAGGTTTAGCCATGATAGGAGCAGCCAAGGGATATAAGGTTATTTTAGTTATGCCAGATACTATGAGTGTTGAAAGAAGAAAGTTAATGGAAGCCTATGGTGCACAGATTATACTAACTGAAGGTGCAAAGGGAATGTCAGCCTCAGTAGAACTAGCAGAAAAACTAGCTAGGGAAAATAATTATTTTATGCCAAATCAATTTGCTAACAAATATAATCTACTTGCCCATTATGAGACTACAGGAATAGAAATATTAGAGGATACAGGAGGACAATTAGATGCATTTGTAGCAGGAGTTGGAACAGGTGGTACCATATCAGGTGCAGGCAAAAGATTGAAGGAACATAATAAAGACATTATTTTAGTTGCAGTTCAGCCTGCAAAATCACCAGTATTGACTGGAGGAGCACCAAGTGGACACAAGATACAAGGTATAGGTGCTAACTTTGTACCAGAAATATTCGATAATGATATAGTAGATGAAATATTAAGTATAGATGAAGAAATAGCATACACATATGCAAGGAGAATGGCAAAAGAAGAAGGAATACTATGCGGTATTTCAGCTGGAGGAAATGTGGCAGCTGCAAGTATAATAGCTAAAAGATTAGGAAAGGGTAAAAGAGTAGTTACAGTACTTCCAGATACTGGAGAAAGGTATTTATCTACTGACCTTTTTAAGGAGTGATTCTATGTTAAAGCGACTAATCGAAGAAGGGAAAAACATACTAGAAAAAGATCCAGCGGCAAAGAGCTTATTCACCGCTATGTTTTTCTATCCAAGTACAAAAGCCTTGTTTTATCATAGAATTGCCCATAAATTATATAATAAAAAGAGATACACCCTAGCCTGGATAATATCCCAAAGAGCAAGAAGAATTACAGGAATTGAAATCCATCCTGGGGCCAAAATAGGGAAAAACTTATTCATAGACCATGGCATGGGAGTAGTAATTGGTGAAACTGCTGAAATAGGTGATAATGTTGTAATGTATCACGGTGTTACCCTAGGTGGAGTAGGAGGAGAAAAGAATAAAAAGAGGCACCCAACTGTAGAAGATGATGTAATCATAGGAGCAGGAGCAAAAATCCTTGGACCTGTTACCATCGGAAAGGGAGCAAAGATTGGTGCCAATTCAGTAGTTCTACAGGATGTTCCACCATATACTACAGCTGTAGGAGCTCCAGCAAGAATAGTTAATAAGAAGAAAACTGGCTATATTTATATAGTATAAAGTATTTACAATTAGATAAAATTCAGTATAATATATATAATATATAAATACTGTGAACAAGAGTAGTAGTCATAATACAAGGTCTAAAGCGAGTTGGGGATGGTGGGAGCCCAATGATACTATTATGATGAATGGACTTGGGAGTATGTATCCGAAATGAGTAGGATATAGGGCTAATCACCCTTAAAGGATTAGAGTGGCATTGTGCAATAAGAGTGGCACCGCGGAAGTCAACCTTTCGTCTCTTTGTTATGGAGATGAAAGGTTTTTTGTTGACCTAACCCAGTTTGCGAAGCAAACTGATGGTAGGTCACACGCAACGAATGCCAAATTTGCACGACCAAAGGAAGCAAAAGTATTTGTTTTAAATAATAAAATCACATGAAAGGGGAGTAGAGTATATGGAAAAGAAAATAGTATTTAGTGGAGTACAACCTACTGGTTCTTTAACCATAGGAAATTATTTAGGGGCCATAAAAAACTGGGTAGAACTGCAAGATAAATATGAGTGCTACTACTCCATAGTAGACTTACATGCCATAACAGTACCCCAAGTACCAAAGGACCTTAGGAAAAATACTTTAGATGTATTGGCCATATATATAGCCTGCGGCATAGATCCTGAAAAAAGTACCTTGTTCATCCAATCCCATGTACCTGCCCATGCTGAACTAACATGGGTATTAAATACCATATCATATATGGGCCAATTAAGTAGGATGACTCAGTATAAGGAAAAATCAAGAAAGTCCGAAGAAAACCTTAATGCTGGATTATTTACTTATCCAGTACTTATGGCGGCAGATATCCTGCTATACCAAACAGATTTGGTACCAGTAGGAGAAGATCAAAAACAGCACTTGGAATTAGCTAGAGACTTGGCCATTAGGTTTAACAATAGATATAGTGAAACCTTTAAAGTACCAGAGCCTTTAATTAAGGAATTTGGTGCAAGAATCATGAGCCTCCAAAATCCTGAGGCTAAGATGAGTAAGTCCGATGCAGATGAAAATGGATATATCTTAATCTTAGATGATAAGGATGCCATTAGGAGAAAGATAAAGAGGGCTGTTACAGATTCAGTAGGTCTTATAGCCTATAACGATGAACAATTAGGTATCAAAAATTTACTAAACATATACAGTATATTTTCAGGAGAAGATATAGATACAATAGTCAGTCGTTATGAAGGCAAGGGATATGGCGTATTTAAAAAAGACCTGGCTGAAGTAGTTGTAGAAGGCTTGTCACCAATACAAAACAAATATGAAGAGCTTATAAAGAATAAGGATTATCTAGAAAAAATATATAAAGCAGGAGCAGAGAAGGCTGGCTATCAAGCCATGAAAACCCTAAGAAAGGTATATAAAAAGGTTGGCTTTATACCAAGATAAAATATAAATAGATAGCCTAGGCTATCTATTTATATTTTATATATAGTTTAGATATTTCTTTGCTAGGGAAACTTTCCAAACGTCAGGACCTTCTTCAATATATTCCCATTCAAATTTTCCAAATCTTTTTTCATTCAATTCATTAAATAAGTGGGAAGGGTCTGTATCGTTTATCAAAATCATTTTTTCTCCAACTGGCAATTGGTCAAAACTTCTTAAAACTACATTAGTTCTATCCTGCATTTCATAACCACTAGTATCTATTTGCAAAAGTGACATCTTATCCCTCCTAAAGCTTTTATCTTATTTTGCCCAAGAAATAAGTAATATTACTATGGAAATATAGTTATTATTGATATAAATTGGGTATATTAATCTGTATAAAAAACTTTAAGGAGTTGATAGTACATGAAATACAAATTTCTTCACACTTGTATTAGGGTAATGGATTTGGAAAAATCTTTAAAATTTTATACAGAAGCCTTAGGATTGAAGGAAACTAGGAGAAAGGATTTCCCAGAGGATGAATTTACCTTAGTTTATCTATCAGATGAAGATGGCTTGTATGAAGTTGAATTAACATATAACTATAATCCTGAGAAACCATATGTAATAGGTAATGGATTTAGCCATATGGCCTTTGCCGTAAAAGACTTAGAAGCATCAAGACAGAAACATATGGAAATGGGATATGAAGTTACAGAGTTAATGGGACTTCCTGGAGAAAAACCAAGATATTACTTTGTAACAGATCCAGATGGATATGATATTGAAATCATAAGACAAGACTAGCAAATACCCCTCAAGGGGTATTTTTATATTTAAGCCCTTGAAAAATAAGGATAACTACTGGATTACTACAATATAAAATGGAAATACTGCAGAAGATTGCAGAATTTTGTCAATAGATTTTAGATTGAAAAAATTTAAACAATTTGCCACTAAAGTCGTTATATATTTGACAATTTGGGTATATATATAATAACAAGAAACGGATTACATAACCTTACAGACCATTATTGATAATGTAGAGGGGAGGTAGTCCAATGAAAAAGATTTTAGTGGCAGTAGATGGTTCTGAACATGCTGATAAGGCATTGGAAAAGGCAAAAGAGTTAGGTAGGCAATATAATAGTGAAATCATCATCTTGTTCGTAATTAGTTCCTTGAGACATTGTCACCCTTATGTATTAGACCAAATACATGAAGCGGAGATCAATAAGATCTTGTTAGAGCAAGGTAAAAGAATATTAGAAGAGGCTAAAAAGAAATTTGAAGATTATCCTGCTAAGGCAACTACATTTTTAAAATGTGGAGATCCAGCCAAGGAAATAGTTGACAAAGCGGAAAAAGAAAATTGTGATTTAATAGTAATGGGAAGCAGGGGATTAAATACCATATCAAGAGCAATGCTAGGTAGCATATCTAATAAAGTACTAAACCATAGTGATATTTCTGTACTCATAGTAAAATAAGGTGTAAAGGATTACCTTTACATCTTTTTTTGTTTTTTGAAAGGATTAAAATAACTGGTGCAAAATACAATAAATTATGCTATATTAGTATTTAAATAAATTTTTGTAGAGGATAGGTGACAGATGAAAAGGGACAAGGACATTAAAAAAGAGATTAAAGAAAGTATAATTCTTGCACTGCCCATAGTAATAGGGTATTTTCCCATAGCCATGGCCTTTGGCTTACTATCTAAAAACACCTTATTATCCTTTAGGGACACCAGCTTCTTATCCCTACTAGTATATGCAGGTGCCAGTCAATTTATGGCCTTAGACTTAATTAAGGCAGGTGTAACAAGTGGTAGTATTATACTTGCTACTTTTTTATTAAATCTAAGGCATATGATGATGACCGCATCTCTAGCTGTGGAATTAAAGGATATTCCCAAAAGATACATTCCCCTAGTTGCCTTCGGTATTACTGATGAGACATTTTCAGTAATTTCTTTTAATAAGGATAAGATAAGTTTAGGATTTGTTCTATTTTTAAATATATTGTCCTATGCTTCATGGAATATTGGAACCATGGTAGGCTATGGAGTTGGAGAAATTTTACCTTCATCCCTTCAATCTAGCTTGAATGTAGGTTTATACGCCATGTTTGCAGCCTTGTTATTTCCTGAATTCAAGAAATCTAAAAATATTTTGTTAATATCTATAATATCAGTATTAGTATATATAATCCTATACTACTCTAAAATATTCACATCTGGTTGGGACATTATTGTAGGCGTAATAGTTTCTTCCTTGCTGGGATTGAAAATACTAAATAATAGCAAAGGGGAGGTTTAATTGAAATCATATTTACCATTAATAATAGGAATGGCCTTAGTAACTTATTTACCTAGATTAATTCCTCTAATTGCCCTTAACAATAGAAAGATAAATAAAAAAGTAGAAGATTTTTTAAGCCTTATTCCTTATACATCTTTAAGTATATTGATTATAAGAGGAATACTAACCTCTGGTGACGGTATGATGGTTGCTACCATAGCTGGAATTGGAGCTGCAGGACTCCTATCTTATATTAAGGGAAATTTAGTCTTGTCGGTTCTATCTGGTATCTTATTATCTTTTATAGTATTGAATATACCTTTATAAGATGGGATTAGTATAAATAAAGAAATAATCTTGAGTAGCTTCTATAGGAAAATAGAATAAAAGCTAGGATTACCTAGCTTTTATAATTTTACCTGAGATATAATCTCCTCTAATTTTTCACATGCCATCCTATTACCTTCCATTATGGAGTTAATATTACTGATAATTTCAACTATATTCATGTTTTTATCAGCAATGGTATTTGTTGCAATGGAAGACTCTTCGATTGTTTTTGATATTTCATTGATAGAAGTTGAAATTTGATTTATAGTTGCAGATAATTCTTCAGAAGTAGCACTTAGATCAGAAATTATATTATTTAGGAAATAGCCATCTTCCTTGTAATTGTTTACAGCCTTTACCATTAAATCGTAATCTCTTAGTATGTCCTTTTCTAAAAATTCCATTATTAGGGATACTTTATCTATTAATAACTCCACTGCCTTAGTTATATTTTCGGTTATAGCTTGTATTTCTCCTACTGTTGCATTTGAGTTATCTGCCAGCTTTCGAATTTCATCAGCAACTACAGCAAAGCCCTTACCAGCTTCACCAGCCCTGGCAGCCTCAATAGTTGCATTAAGGGACAATAATGAAGTTTGTTCAGATATTTGTAAGATTGCATTAGATAATAAATTAATTTTTTCTACTTCTTTAGATGATTTTATGGCATTTTCAATTTCCTTTCTTGTATCTTGGTATACTCCCAAGGATTTATCACGGGCAGATATAAACTGTTGCCTAAGTTGGTCAGCCTTGTTACTAATTTCTGTTGAAGTAGCCGATGCATTTTCCACCTTCTCAGCAAAATCTGAAACAGCCTTATCAATTTCTGCTGCTGATTCATTAATAGATAAAGCAACAGCGGTGGTTTCTTCCATTCCAGCAGATAATTCTTCTGTAGTGGAGGAGGTTTCTTCTGCATGAAAAACTAGATTATTTAACTCACTAATGGTTTCCCCATATGTTTTAGTATTAATATCAATTGCAGAATCCATATTATGTACAAATATTTTTAGTTTATCTATTATTAATTGGAAAGAATTATAGGCTTGTCCGATTTCATCTTTCCTATTTAGGTTCCTGTCATCTAGATTAATACTTAAATTTAAATTACTTATTTCTTCTGCTACACCTACACAGTCTATAATAGGCTTAGAAATTGTACCAGCAAGATAATTAGATAACAATAAGGAAACTAGAATAATGATGCCAGTTGCAGTTAAAGTATATATAATTACAGAGTTTATTTCATTCATTACTAGCTTGCTAGGTAAGGCTATACCTACTTTCCAATTGGCCTCATCTACATCTGCAAAGAAGAAGGTTCTTTTTTCATTGTCGAAATCTTCCAGATTTCTATCTCTAATAGATAGGTTTTCATCCATAAGAGTCTTTAGTTTCCCATCTAAAACATGGTCAATATTTACCAATGAATCTTCAGTTGGGTTAAAATCTTGGTTTTGATGGGTAATAATATTGCCATTATGGTCTAGTAGAAAAGCATAGCCCCCTTGTCCTAAGTCCACATTAGAGATAAGATTGACTAGACTACCAATTGTGATATCAGATGCCATAACCCCTTCTTTTCCACTTGAGGTTCTAAAATGCTTAGAAATTGTAATTACCATATTACCTAAATCTACATCTAGATATGGTTCAGTAATATAAATTCCGTTAGTAGCCTTAGCTCCTATATACCAGTCCCTTGTAGTAGGGTCATAGCTACTATCTGGTATCCAACCTGAGCCAGCAATTAAAGATTTATCAGGAAATGCCACATAGTATTCATTGCCTGGATTTATCTTATTTTTCTCTACAAAATACTTATGGACAAAGTCATATTCATAATTGTCATAATATATAAGGCCTTGTAAGACTTCTTCCAATGAATCTTTTTGCAAGGCTATCCATGTGTTGGCATCTTTAGCCATGCTAACAGTTTCCAATTGGGCCCTTGTATTAATTTCTGTCTCCAGCTTTTTAATAGAAATTACATAATTTATGAGAGCTATAGATAGTATGGAAACTATACAGATAAGAACAGAACTTAGGACAATTTTTCCTTTTAATTTCATTATTTTCCCCCCCTGATATAGTATGACCTATATCCAATTATATCCCATATCATATATAGGTTCAATGAACTAAAGGACTAATTTTGGCAAAAAATAATTATTTTTGTTGAAATTGGTAGAAAAAAGCTTATGCCTAGAATAATAGATAGATACTGAGATATTATAAATAAAAATTATTCAAAAGATGAATAAATAAGGCTTTCAAAGGAGGACATATGTCCTTGTTTGCTTAGAAAATAATATGTTATATTGAATGTGAGGTAAAGCGCTATGAATGATATTTTAAAAGAAGTTTCAAAAATCCCTAATTTAAAAATAAATGAATTTATTGAGCTCTTCCATGAGAATAATAGTGAGTTTCTAGAAAAATGCAAAATAGTCACAGTGAAACCAGATTTTAGATTTGTTGTATCTGGCGAGGACATAACTAAAATCTGGATACTTCTAAAAGGATATGTAAAGGCCTTGGAAGAGTTTAATACAGGTGAAACATTTATATTTAAAAGGTTTCCAGCCCCTGAAGTATTTGGTGAGATGGAGGCCTTGGCTGATATTGACAAATTTAGGGCTACCCTGTTAACAGACACAGAATGCGTATTCTTGGTACTTCCTGTTGACCAATATAAAAAAATCTTGAAGAACAATCCTAGGTACTTATATAAAAGGACTAATATCATCTTAAAAAGAGTATTAGACGAAAAAAAGCACATGAGAACATTTCTTATGATCAAGTCTATAGATAGGATAAAGATTTATTTTGTCCAGCAGTATAAACTATACGCCAAATCTAATTCCACCTGTGTTTTAAAAATTCCGAGACAGCAAATCAGTGAAGAAACAGGCTATTCAGTAAAAACCATAAATAGAGGGATTAAAAAACTAGAGGAAGAAAATCTTCTAAAAGTAGAAGGGCAAAAAATAGTTATAACTAATGAGCAATATGAGGAAATGCTTGAAAGTGTTGAAAGTTTAGTAGATTTTAATGAAATTTAAAGGGGAGGATAAACATGTCAAATATTTTAGACTTGGTAAAGTCCGAAAAACTTACCTATGAGCAAATCGTGCTGTCTTTAGCCCATGCTGCAGAGAGCACTCTAGATGTACTTCATATACCAGAAAAAACAGCCTATTATTTCGAACAAAATGCTATCGATAATCTGTTTGAAGGCAATGCTCCATATAGACCAAGATACATATTACCAGACTATGATAAATTCATAAAACAGGGAAGTAAATTTTTACAAGTTGACCCACCAACAGACCTAGATGAGCTACTAAATGCTTTGATGATTCTTTATCGTCATGTCCCATCTATTACAAGTTTCCCAGTGTATCTAGGCAATCTAGATAAAATGATAGATCCATTTATAGAAGGATATAGTGATGAGGAAGTTAAAAAAAAATTAAAGCTGTTTTTAAACTATATTGATAGAACAATCACAGATAGCTTTTGCCATGCAAACTTAGGGCCGGAAGATACTCGTGCAGGAAGGCTCATATTAGAGGTAGAGAAAGAACTTCAAAATGCAGTACCTAACTTTACCTTCAAATACGACCCAAATATTACGTCAGATGAAATTGCTGAACTAGCACTAAATACAAGCTTATACTGTGCTAATCCAGCCATGTGCAACCATGTCCTAAATAAGGACACTTATTCAACTGATTATGGTATTGCAAGCTGCTACAACATACTGCCTATAGGTGGTGGAGCTTATACACTTTCCAGATTGGTATTACCGAAGATGGCAGAGTTAGCAAAGGATATAGACCATTTCTTTGAAACCATACTTCCTGAATGCCTACAGGCAATGGGAGATTATATGAATGAAAGAATACGATTTTTAGTTGAAGAATCAGGCTTCTTTAAATCATCTTTCTTAGTAAAAGAAGGCCTAATCCATGAAGATAGATTTATAGGCATGTATGGCCTTGTAGGTTTAGCTGACTGTGTAAATATTCTATTAAAAGATACAGGCAAACGATATGGCCATCATAAGGAAGCCGACGACTTGGCAGATAAGATAATGCATGTAATAGCTGAATTTGCTGATAATTTCCCAGCAAAACATTCCCAAATTTCCAATGGGCGTTTCCTACTTCATGCTCAAGTAGGTATGGACTATGATAAGGGCATTACTGCAGGAGTTAGGATTCCAGTAGGAGATGAACCAGACAGTATGTCAGACCACTTACGTCACAGTGCCAGGTTCCATAAGTTAATACCTACAGGATGTAGTGATATATTCCCAATGGAAAGTACTGCCAAGAACAATCCATCTGCTATGTTGGATATAGTAAAAGGAGCCTTTTCATTAGGAGTTAAATATATAAGTTTTTATGAAAAAGATGGGGACTTAGTTAGAATAACTGGCTACTTAGTGAAGAGAAGTGAGATGGAGAAGTACAAGAACAATGAAGTAGTTTTACAAAACACTACTCATTTAGGAGCACCAAACTATGATAATAACAAGTTGAAGGATAGAAAGGTGAGAGGAATTTGAAAATAGCTCCCGTCCGCAGGATTATTCCCAATAGTTTAGTAGATGGACCTGGGAATCGTACTGCTATTTTCCTTCAAGGTTGCAATCTCAGATGTGATTATTGCCACAATCCAGAAACACAAAAAATCTATTCATATGAGTCTTCAGATGCCAATTCCCAGATTAGGTGGATGACAGCTGAGGAAGTATTTAATGAAATAGACAAGGATATCCCCTTTATAAGGGGGATAACCCTTTCTGGTGGAGAATGTACTTTATATCCACAATTTATAAAAGAATTATTCATCTTAGGCAAAAAGGCAGGTTTATCCTGCCTAATTGACAGTAATGGGACCATAGATTTCTCTTTATATCCAGACCTGATGGAAGTCTGTGATGGAGTTATGTTGGATGTTAAGGCATGGGACAAGAATAAGTTCAAAGTACTAAGGGGAATTGGTTTTAACACTGCTGACCCCTTAGCTGCTAGTGCAAAAATGAATCCAGAATTATCATATGCAATTGTAGACCATGAGTATGGCGATGACATTTTACCAAATGTGATTTGTGCAGTATTTGATGTGGAAGAAGCATCTTTTATAGTTGGATACATAGCGGGATTAACAACAGAAACTAATAAAGTAGCTTATATTGGCGGTATGAGAAGCCCAGTTATGGACCTTTTTGAGTATGGTTTTAAGTCTGGAGTAGACTATGCAGCTAAAGAGCTTGGCAAGGAGATCCAAGTAGAAGTACAAATTGCAGAAAGCTTTACAGATGCTGCTAAAGGAAAGGCAATTGCTGCATCTTTGTATAGTGGTGGATGCGATGTAATATTCCCAGCTGCTGGTGCTACTGGCAATGGAGTTATAGAGCAAGCCATCGAAGATGATAAATGGGTTATTGGTGTAGACCGTGACCAATTATACCTAGCTCCAGACAATATACTTACTTCTGCTTTAAAACACGTTGGAGCAGTTACTAAAGACATTTCCAAGAGAGTTGTAGATGGTGAAGATCTTGGTGGACAAGTTATAAAATATGGTTTAGCAAATGGTGGAGTAGGTATTCCAGAAAACAACCCAAATATGGATCCTCAAGTATATGAAAAGGCTATGGAAATACAAAAATTAATAATTGACGGTGAAATCGACCCACCACATAATGAGGAGACTTATCAAAATTTCTTAAATAATCTTCAATAGACATATTAGAAGGATGGTATCAGTTATGGATATAAGAGAAGATTATGCAGTACAGATGAGAGGCATCACTAAAAGATTTGGTTCCTTTACTGCATTAGACAATGTAAATATAGATATTAAAAAAGGCACCATTCACTCCATTTTAGGAGAGAATGGTGCCGGTAAAACTACTTTGATGAACATCCTGTATGGTCTTTATAGGGCTAATGAAGGGGAGATTTACTTAAGTGGAAAAAAAGTAGATATAAGAAACCCTAATGTAGCTATAGAGCATGGAATAGGAATGGTTCATCAACATTTTATGTTAGTAGACAACTTCACAATAGCACAGAATATCATACTAGGTGTTGAAGATACAAAAGGATTTGGAGTTATAGATTATAATAAATCCATAAAAAAGATATATGACATTATTGAAAAGTATGGTTTAGAAGTTGAACCAAATGAACTAATAGAAAATGTTTCTGTTGGTATGCAA
>JAAYFT010000077.1 GCA_012728125.1 Tissierellia bacterium
AAACTCCATATCGTTAAAGATGTCTTTTCTAATGGTTAAGGTGGACCCAGCAACGAAAGTTGCATATTGATGTTCTACATTAGGATATCTAATCACCAGAGATTTGCTGCTTTCTAAATAGGCATAGGTTGAATATTTGCCAATTACATCAGCCTCAGTATATTTAAACCCATTCATCATGTCTAATAAATAGTTAGGACCATAGTAATCATCATCATCGAATTTTGAAATATAAGGGTGATTAGACATTTCAATTGCAAAATTTAGACATTCACCTAAGGATTTCTTTTCAGATAGTTTATAAACCATTATATCTTTATGCTTCTTTAATACTTCCTTCCATAGCTCTAAATCTATTGAATCTTTATTTATAATTATTATTAGCTCTTTTACTGGATAGGTTTGACTCAAATAATTGCTTATTATATTTTTCAAGGAGTTGGGCCTTTTAGTGCATGTAATTATTGAAACCCCTTCATTTTGTATATTGGGGTTTTCTATACCTAATTTATCTAAGATAGTATTGAATCTATGGCTGTAGGTGTGATGAGTAAAGATCTCCCTAATACCTAGTATTGATAATCTATCTCTAAGTTCTTTGTCCTTCAGAAGCAAATCTAATAGCTTCTCTGTATCTTCTTTATTTTTAGAAAACTGGACAATATCTCCAAATAAATTTTCTATACCCTTAGAGTAACCACTTATTATCGGAGTACCACAGGCTAGAAGTTCAAATACTCTGCGAGCAAAGGTTGTAGGACTATCATTTATTGAATTTACATTTAAGAAAACATTATATTTCTTGTATTCCGTTACCATATCCTTATAGTCTAAAGAGCCCTTAATATAAGGTTGATATTCCTTCGGGAATAAAAAATATTTCAAATTCCTATCTCTAAACCTATCAAAGATTACTAAATCATATTTAAAAGCAGGTTTTAAGATGTTCTCCATTTCAGCACATCGATTGGGAAACTTATCATACCAGCCTCCCGCAAAGGCAACATCTCCAACTTTTAACTTATTTTTATCAATTGGATTATGAAGTTTAGGTTGTGCAGCGAAGGGTAATAAAAAGACCCTATCATGATTTAAGATGGACTTATATTTTCCTATTGAATCAGAATCAGTAGTAAAAACATAATCAAAATGTTTAGCAGCTTCAATAAAGATTTGAAAATCACTTGGGTCCTCTTTAGCCCAAAAGACTGTAGGAATATTTTTTTTATTACAGTATTTAATAAGTGATACTAGAGTGTTGCTCTTTTTTAGATGGAGATTGGCAATTTTATTTGCCCATTGATTTTCATATCCTTCCCATGCTGATTCAACTAACAATAAATCCGGTTCAAATCGATCAATTATAATTTGCCAATTATCAGTACCGAGTTGAACAAAATCACCTTCATGTTTAAAACATTCATAGCTAAATTTATCTAAGATACAAGCTACTTTTATCTTAGTCTTATGATTACAAGTATTATTATCAAATGGGTCCTTATGAAAATTATTTTTTACATATTCCATTAAATAAGTTTTGTAAGGATTTTTCAAGGTATTACCCCCTATATTAACTATTAGATTTTCATTAGATTGTAATGCTCTACATTTTTTGGTATATTTATTTTTTCAAGTATATTTGCACCGTCCAAAATAATTGGACTATCCATTAGGCTTGCTATTTCTTCATAATCTTCTTCAATAAACTCATCGTGACCAACCAAAATTATTAGAAAATTACTATCCATAATAGACTCATATTTAATCTTATCATAATTGATACCGTTAACTAATGGATCATAAATATTCACACAATAGCCCTTATCTTTTAATATATTTACTATTTCCAAAGCAGGACTATTTCTAATATCACTGGAGTTCTTCTTATAACTTACTCCCCAGACTCCTATTTTAGGGTTATTCTTTTGATTTAAAAACCTCTCTATTTTAGAGGCTATATACTTGGGCATACTATTGTTTATATTCCTTGCAGTAGCTAATAACTTAGATGTTTCTGGAAAACTATCTATAATGAAATAGGGGTCAACAGGCAGACAATGGCCGCCAACTCCTATACTAAAGTCTAATAAATTTACCCTTGGATGTTTATTAGCAAGGGAAACAACATCATAGGGATCGATACCTAATTTGTTACATGTAATCATTAACTCGTTAGCTAGTGCAATATTTACATCCCTATATGAATTTTCCACTAGTTTTACCATTTCAGCTATATCGGCTGTTGTAGTATGGATTTCACTTTTCACAAATTTTTCATAAAAATTTTTTACTTTATTAGAACAATTTTCTGTACATCCACCTATAATCCGATTATTATGAACTAACTCATATAAGATTTCGCCGGGTAACACCCTCTCAGGGCAATGGGCGAGATAAATATCCTTACCTACTTGGAAGCCCATGGTTTCGATTATCGGCCTTATTATCTCCTGTGTAGTCTTAAGTGGAATTGTTGATTCAATAATGACCATGTTTCCCTTATTTAAATAGGGTAAAATACTATTTATGCCTTCAATTAAATAAGATAGATCTGGCTTTTTATTCTCGTCTAATGGCGTAGGTGTACAGATAATAAAAATGTCTGCCCGACTAGGTTTTGTATCTAAAGTAAGGCTTTTGTCATTTAATGACTTTTCCAATAAGTCATTTATATTTTTTTCCTCTATCTTCAATCTATTGGTTTTCAATTTATTTACATAATCTTCATTTATATCTACTCCCAATACATGAAAACCTTTAGAAGCTAATAGACATGCAGTGGGTAGTCCAATAAATCCGATGCCAACAACGCATATTTTCATAAAAACACCCCAATTAAAAAACATATCTATAATAAGATATGTTTTTTAGGGGCTTATTGACACTGGTTCAATATAAATTCTTTATAATCATTAACTGGTGATAAAAACCTGCATTGCTTTAATATATAGCTATTATCTATTTTCCAAGTATGTTTGTACTTTTCCTTTCTAATATACACGTAATGACACCTATTGGTTGAGTAAATATTAAAATCCTCTTCTTTAGCTAAACTGCAAAAAATCTTATCTTCTCCTAGATTAATATGAGGAAACTTAATCTTTTTAAATATATCCTTTTTAAACATTAATGTGGATCCTGCCACCCTATTTACAAATCTATTTTCTCTTTCAGGATTCATCAAGCCCATGATTTTCTCTTTAGCAAAATATACATAGTGGCAGGCCTTACCTACAATGTCTATATCATCTATTGATAGGAATCTTACTGTATCAGATAAATAGTGGGGACTATAAAAATCATCATCATCGATTTTTCCAACTATGGGGTATTTAGCCAACTCTATACAGCGGTTTAAACATTCACCTAAAGTTCTTCTACTGCCTAAGGGTACTATTTTGATATTTTTATTAAGTAGAGAACTTCTTATACTATCTATATTAGATACATCAAAATTTAGGCCAACAATCAATTCCTTAGGCTCATAATCCTGTGATAAAAAGTTACTCAAAATATTTTCGAAAGAGTTAAGTTTATTAGTTGAGCAAATTACTGAAATACCAGAATCCATATTCACACTTCCAATTCCATTAATAATAAAAGATGTAACAAAAAATGAATATTTTAATATCTATACTATAAAGGAGGGAAATTTATGGTTGATAATTTCTATATATCTGTGTTTGAAACAAAGAACAAAGCAGTTTTTCTTTTTTCAACATTAGAATCAAAAGGTTATAGAGGAATCCAGTTAGTCTCAACTCCTTGCAGTATTAAGGCTGGATGCAATTATGCTATAAAGTTTACTAATAAAAAATATATAGATATTATAAAAAAAGAGGGGGCAGAATTAGGTATTAACAAAATAGACATATATTTTGCTAAAAGAATTAATGGGAGATTAACATACAAAAAAATTTATGTTTAATCAATTTTTAAACAGCCTAGCCCAAAAAGACTTTGTATTCTCTGCCAGCAAAGCTTCAAATATGTCTAATTTATTCTTAATATCCTTTTGATTAGTAATTATTTTTTCTAACTTTTCATTTAAAGTAGTCTGCTGGTTTAATACTTCATCAAGTTTTTCATTTATTTCTAATATATATGAAGGAATAACTTCTATAGGCTCAGAATAAATTTCTTCGTCGGAATAATCACTAGGGATTTGGTCATGGGCATCTTCATTTATTCCAAGAGTTTCTAGGCTGGAAAAACTATTACTACTAAAAAAGCGATTCAAAAAGTATATTCCTCCATCATCGCCTTCATCAAAATATAGTAAGTTTACTTTATCTGGATAGTTTAATGGGCTTAGCCTAGACTTAACTATTTTAACAGTGTCTTTTAAATCAAATTCATCCCTAGTTTTGACCCATGAATTACCATGGTCCCTAGACTCTAAGGACAGGATCTTATCCTTAGATACAAAGGCTAATTTAAGCTTATTATCTAACTCAAAAATGAATGGATAGCCACTAGATAGAAATATATGTGGAAGACTAATTTCTTTCCATGTATATTTTTCTTTACCGCTAGAGTTCATCTTCATCATTCTCAAGTTTAATTTATACTTTAGATCCTCTACCCATAAGCAATGAATATTATTATTGGAGTCTATAAAAAGGTAAGGGAATAGATTATTTACGCTATCGGATGAGAGAAGCTTTGGATGTGGATTCCATACCTTTCCATAGGGGCTATAGAAACTATGATAAACCTGAGCATAATTATTTATATAATTTAAGTACAATACATGGATGTTCCCCAAATTATCTGCATCTACGATAAAGGGCTCAGGGGTCTTTTTAGAAATATATCTAACAGCATTATATTGTTCTTCCCTCTTATTATCATAGACTATGTGTTGTATAGTCCAGATATTAGAGTTTATTAAGTTTGAATAATTGTAGATTAAATGCAGTTTATCGTTAATAATTAGGGTTTCGATTTGGTTATATATATTGGATTTTAAATTAAACTTAGCAATAGTATTTTTATACCATTGGCCACTTGTATATTTATAGTAATGGAGTTCACCTGTGTTTATTAATGCTACTAAATGAATAACATTATTTCCATCAATGTTGACTGAGTAGTTTAGGGCCAGATCTTCACTTAGACTATTGGTTTCTAATAAACTAAGACTTGAGTTAAATTTTTTGTAACAAATCTTTCCTTCTAAAGTTAATTCAAAAATGTATAGGTTTTCTTCTGAATCGATTAGTATATATTTACTGGATTTAAACATTATTTCACCTCCAAATAATTTGTAGCAGAATATTGTATATATACATAATATGTTAGTGACAATAAAAATATAAATAAAAGGAGTGAATACTGTGGCTGAAACCAAATTAAATGAGAAAATCGATATATTTCAACAGCAACAAGACGTCGATTGCGTTATAGTAGATAAAGTCTTTGCGAGCTGCCAACAAAGAGAATGCTTTCCTCAAATAGAAGTAGAAATCGGAGAAAAACACTTTGGTAGAATAAGATTTAGACCAGGATTTATTGTGCCTAATACATTAATCGTAACTGATACGGATACACCAAATTTTAGAAGAGTAAGATTTACAGTAAGAATTCCATTCCAGGTTTTAGATCCCCATGGGAAAGTAATCGCTGAAGACCATTTGCCTGATATACACAAGGATATAATTTTATATTTACCAGATGCTAGAGATGAATTTGAGTTTAGAATAGTTGTTGAAACTGCTTCTGATGAATTGTCAACTCCAATTAGAAGTGGTAAAACTATAACCTTCCCAGTGGGAACATTTATTATCGTAAAAGTGGTAGGTACAGTTCAATTGTTAATACCAACTTACGGATATTGTCCACCACCTCCAGAGTGTACAGAATTTAGTCCAACAGATGTATGTGATGACTTTGAATATGCAGATTTTCCAGATTTCTTCCCGCCACAATTAATAGGATAGTTAAAAGAAGAGTAAATAACTCTTCTTTTTTATAACCAATAGGAAGTTTTCAAGCTTAGTTTACAATTAGAACTTTCAGAAAAAATGCTTCGAAAGAAGCATTTTTTCTTTCATTGAATGTTGACAATACCACTAGGGTATAATATACTTATATTGGAAAACCCAGTGAAATAGTTGGGATTAGAAGAGGTGAAATAATGAAATTATCTACTAGAGGAAGATATGGCTTAAAAGCAATATATCAATTAGCATTATATTATGGTCAAGGTCCTATATCCTTAAAACAAATTGCAATAGAACAAGAGTTATCTGAGAACTATTTAGAACAGTTATTTTCAACTTTAAGAAAAGAAGGCTTATTACATAGTGTGAGAGGTGCCCAGGGTGGGTATATGTTATCAAAGAAACCTAGTGAAATAACTGTTGGTGAAATCTTGAGGGCCCTAGAAGGGAATATTGCACCTTATGATTGTGTAGTAGATGATGACTTTGTGTGCTCTAGGGAAGATACATGTGTAACTAGGCCAGTATGGGTGAAGATAAAGAATAGTATTGACGAAGTCATAGATTCCATTACATTACAAGATATGATTGAGGAAAATATCAAGTTTGAGGAACAGGAGGATGAACGATGAAAAAGTATATCTATATGGATAATGCAGCTACAACTCCAGTAAAGAAAGAAGTATTAGATGAAATGCTGCCCTATTTTTCTGAAAAATACGGTAACCCATCTTCAGTGTATTCATTAGGCAGTATGTCAAAAAGGGCGGTTGAAGATGCAAGAGAAAAAGTAGCTAAAGCCATTGGTGCCAATGCAAGAGAGATATTTTTTACAGCTGGTGGGTCTGAAGCAGACAATTGGGCTATTAAAGGAATAGCTTTCGGTAATTTTGATAAGGGTAATCACATTATTACTACAAAGATAGAACATCATGCAGTACTTCATACCTGTGAATATTTAGAAAAAAAGGGATTTGAAGTAACTTACTTAGATGTTGATGAATATGGGCTTGTTGATTTAGAACAGCTACAAAATGCCATAACAGACAAGACCATACTCATATCTATAATGTTTGCAAATAATGAAATTGGTACAGTTCAACCAATTAAGGAGATAGGTGAAATAGCCAAAGAAAGAAATATATATTTCCATACAGATGCTGTTCAAGCAATTGGCAACATTGAAATTGATGTAAAAGAGTTAAATATAGACCTTTTATCAATGTCTGCACATAAATTCTATGGACCTAAAGGAATTGGAGCCTTATATGTTAGACAAGGCGTGAAAATAGACCCCCTAATTACCGGAGGTGCACAAGAAAGAAGAAGAAGGGCAGGTACAGAAAATGTACCAGCCATAGTAGGCCTAGGTAAAGCTATAGAATTAGCCTATACTAATTTTGAAGAAAAGAATAATAGACTTATTAAATTAAGGGATCTACTTATAGAAAAAATAAAGGCCAATATAGATTATGTTAGACTAAATGGCCATCCTACTAAAAGACTGCCAGGTAACGTAAATATGTGTTTTCAATTTATTGAAGGGGAATCTTTATTGTTGAGCTTAGATATGGAAGGCATTGCTGCTTCCAGCGGTTCAGCATGTACTTCAGGTTCACTTGACCCTTCCCATGTTTTACTGGCCATTGGCCTAAGCCATGAAATTGCCCATGGCTCACTGAGGTTGACCTTGGGAGACTTTAATACAGAAGAAGAAATAGACTATGTTGTTGAAAAGTTAGTAAAAATAGTGGATAGACTTAGAAGTATGTCACCACTTTATGAAAAGGTTAAGGAGGAAAAGTAATGTATTCAGAGAAAGTAATGGACCATTTTATGAACCCAAGAAATGTTGGAGAAATCGAAGATGCAGATGGTATAGGCCAAGTAGGTAATCCAAAATGTGGAGATATAATGAAAATGTATCTTAAAATAAATGATGGAGTTATTGAAGATGTAAAGTTTAAGACTTTTGGATGTGGTTCTGCTATTGCATCCTCAAGTATGGCAACTGAGTTAATCAAAGGAAAAACAATAGAAGAAGCTATGAAACTTACAAACAAGGCTGTTGCAGATGCCTTAGACGGACTTCCACCTGTAAAAATGCATTGTTCAATCTTAGCAGAACAAGCTATTAAATCTGCCTTATTGGACTATTCAAAAAGACATAATGTATATATAGAAGGCTTAGAAGATATAGATTTTGATGATGACCATCATCACCATGATTTTGAAGATTAATAGTTACAAAAAAATGTAAAACTAGATAATATTGACAGAATTATAATCTCCTTTTGTGATAATATATATTATACAAAGATAAGTGAAATTACCAAAAGGAGATGAACAAGATGTTTAATAGAAATAGAAATAATGGAGCATTCTGGGGAACGGTAATAGGTACATCTTTAGGGATTATATTAAGCTCAAGAATGAAACCTTTAAATACTAGGAGAATGATGAAGTTAGCAAGGAAAGTTAGATCTAATGTAGTAGATGGTATGAGCTCATTATGGGACTAGGCAGCTAAGGCTGCCTTTTTCTAAATAAGGGGAGTTTGGAATGGTAAGATTTGATCCACCTATTTTTTTGTACAGAATAACCTGGATATTATCTATAATATTATTGATCTTAATAATATATTATTTAATCAATATAGGTAATAACTTTGTTCCCGATAGGAAAAAAATTAGAATCAAAGATAAAAAGATATTACCTATAATTCTTTCTATAGTTTTCTTTTATCTATTTTTCTCTTTATTAAATAGATATACCGTATTGTCCGATACCTTTTTTACCATAATTTTTTCTGCCATACTTGCTTATCTATTTAATCCAATAATAAATTATTTTGAATCAAAGAAAATTAATAGGATGGTAGGAGTTTTAATCCTTTACTTAGGTATCTTGTGCTTTGTACTTATTTTTGCCCTTTTGGTAATTCCTAGGTCAAGTTCTGAAATTAAGGGATTAGTTAACAATATGCCAATATATATTGAAAAGATTAGCAATATAACAGATGAAATATATAATAAGTACTATTCTACTATAGGAGAATTACCACCTCTATTCCAAGGAGTACAACAAGTTGTAATGGAAAATATTGTAGGCTTAGAACATATGATTATGGACGGGCTAAAATCCTTTATAGGGGGAATTT
Source organism: Tissierellia bacterium (assembly GCA_012728125.1). Taxonomy (GTDB): domain Bacteria; phylum Bacillota; class Clostridia; order Tissierellales; family Tissierellaceae; genus JAAYFT01. The sequence goes on from JAAYFT010000077.1 coordinate 9,106, forward strand.
TGAAGACCTTTTCCAAATTTGTATCCTTGATTTTAACCCCAATACTAACCTTCTATTTCTTAGTAGATAAAAATTATTTTAAAGAAAAAATCATGAGTTTTATACCTAAAAAGAACAGGGATGAATACAAAAAACTATTTCTAGAAATAGATGAATCCATGTCCCTCTTTGTTAGGGGAAGAATTATTATGGCAGCATATGTAGGAGTTGTTACTGCCATAATTCTATTGATACTAAGAGTTGATTTTGCATTATTAATTGGATTTATTACAGGAATTGCAGACATTATTCCATACGTAGGGCCTTTCTTAGGTTTTTTACCAGCAGCATTTTTTGCATACTTAGAAAGTCCCATTAAGGGCTTATGGGTATCCATCTTATTTATCCTGATTCAATGGGTGGAAAATAATATCCTAGCACCTAAAATCCTGGGAGAAAGTACAGGGCTACATCCGTTAATAGTACTTATATCTATAATAATAGGCGGTGGCATTTTTGGAGTTTTAGGTATGATATTAGCAGTGCCTGTAGTTGCCATATCTATCATACTATTTAAATTCATAAGTAAAAAGCTAAATATACTTACAAGAATGGAGAAATAGCAGCTTTTTATTGACAAAGCAAATATATTAAATTATAATCCAGGTATAAATATGGGTAAATTTGCCCCCTTTTCGGGGCTTTTTTTCAATACTTAGGATGAGATAATCTAAATGAGAGGTGTAAAAAATGAAGAAAATGGGTTTACATGAAATTAGAAAAGAGTTTTTAGAATTTTTTAGAGAAAAAGAGCATTTAACTGCACCTAGTTTTTCACTTATACCTAAAAATGATAAATCTCTATTATTAATAGGAGCAGGTATGGCTCCACTAAAAAAATATTTCACTGGAGAATTGACTCCACCAAATAAAAGAATGGCAACTTGTCAAAAATGTATTAGGACCGGAGATATAGATAATGTAGGGAAAACTGCTAGACATGCTACTTTTTTTGAAATGCTGGGCAATTTTTCCTTTGGAGATTATTTCAAAAAAGAAGCTACAGCATGGGCTTGGGAATTTCTAACTGAAAAGCTTGGATTAGATGAAAAAGATCTATGGGTTAGTATATATCATGAAGATGATGAGGCCTTTGAGGTATGGAATAAAGGTGTAGGAGTACCAGCAGAGAAGATAATTAGGCTAGGTAAAGAAGATAACTTTTGGGAACTAGAGGTAGGACCCTCTGGACCATGTTCTGAAATCTACGTAGACAGAGGGGAAAAGTATGGCTGTGGTTCCCCAGACTGTAAGCCTGGCTGTGACTGCGATAGGTTTTTAGAAGTATGGAATTTAGTTTTTACTCAGTTTGATAAGGATGAAAAAGGAGTATATCATCCATTGCCAAATCCTAATATAGATACGGGTATGGGATTGGAAAGAATTGCAGCAGTTATAGAAGGGGTAGACACTATTTTTGATGTTGCAGCTATCAGGGAAATAATAGAAAAGATAGAAGAAATCTCTGGATCCAAGTATGGAGAAGATGAAAATAAAGATGTTTCCATAAGAGTTATTACAGACCACGCAAGGGCTATGACTTTTTTAGTCTCTGATGGTGTACTACCTAGCAATGAGGGTAGGGGTTATGTGCTAAGAAGGCTAATTCGTAGAGCTGCTAGACATGGAAAACTATTAGGCATAGAAAAAGCATTTCTAAGCCAAATAGCAAATGTAGTAATTAACTCTTGGCAAGTAGAATATCCAGAGTTAAAAGAAAGAGAAGATAAAATTAAGAAGGTAATAGATGCAGAGGAAGAGAAGTTCCAAGAAACAATTCATCAAGGAATTGCCATATTAGAAGACTATATCAAGGAAATGGAAAAGAATAATGAAAAGGTATTGTCTGGAGAAAAGGCCTTTAAGCTATATGACACCTACGGTTTCCCATTAGACTTAACTAAGGAAATCTTAGATGAAAAATCCCTAACAGTAGACGAAAAAGGTTTTAATGAAAATATGGAAGCTCAAAGAGAAAGGGCAAGAAGGTCTAGGGATGAAGGCGATAGTGGTTGGAGTTCAGTAAACGACCTAGATATATTTGAAGGACTTGAAACTGTATTTAGAGGATACGAAAAGGATAATCTAGTAACTGAGATAATAGGTTTATTTGCAAACCATGAAAAAGTTGATGAATTAAGTGCAGAGGAAGAAGGCATTATAGTTCTAAGGGAAACACCCTTCTATGGTGAATCTGGTGGTCAAGTAGGAGATACAGGTACTATAGAAGGTCCTGATTTCAAAGCCTTAGTCTTAGATACTCAACATACAAAAGGTGAAGTTTATATCCATATTGTTAAGATAGTAGACGGAGTAGCCAAAGTTGGAGATAGAGTAGTAGCAGAAATAGATAGCGAAAGAAGAAACTTCATTAGGAAAAACCACTCAGCTACCCATTTGCTTCATAGGGCTCTAAAAGATGTTTTAGGTGAACATGTAAACCAAGCAGGATCTATTGTAATGCCAAATAGATTGAGATTCGACTTTACTCATTATGAAGCTGTAACACCTGAAGAATTGAAGAAAATTGAGGAAATCGTAAATTCTAAGATCTTTGAAGCTCTAGAAGTAGTTACAATTGAAACCTCATTAGAAAAAGCACAGGAAATGGGCGTTGTAGGCCTATTTGAGGATAAATATAAGGACCAAGTTAGGGTACTCAAAATGGGTGATTACTCCAAAGAGCTATGTGGTGGTACCCATGTATCTAATACCAGCAGCATAGGCTTATTTAAGATAATTTCTGAATCAAGTATAGCTGCAGGAGTTAGAAGAATAGAGGCTATTACAGGAAGAGCAATTTATGATTATATTAATGAAATGGAAGGAAATCTAGGTGAAATATCTAGTATATTAAAATCAAATAAAGATAATCTAATAAATAAGGTTAAGTCATTAGTAGAAGATATAAAGGAAAAGGAAAAGGAAATAGAGAAACTAAAGTCAAAAATGGCTAGCTCCATTGCAGATGATATCCTATCTGCTAAGGTTGATGTTGAAGGTATGGATTTAATAACCTATAAAGTTGATAATATGGATATGAATAGCTTAAGGAATCTTGGAGATAAAATTAAGGACAAATTAAACTCTGGAGTTATAGTCCTAGCCAGCATATCAGGAGACAAATTATCCTTTGTATCTATGGTAACTAAGGATTTAGTAGAAAAGGGCATACATGCTGGAAATATTATTAGGGAAGTTGCCAAAGCTACTGGTGGTGGCGGTGGTGGAAGACCAGACATGGCCCAAGCTGGTGGCAAGGATATATCTAAAGTAGATGAAGCTTTATCAATAGTTCCAGATCTTGTTAAATCTCAAATTAAATAATATGATAGGAAAAAATATTAGCCTATGCTAATATTTTTTCCTATTAAGGTTTACATATGGTATAATACAAGTATATTAGGGGGTGTTTTTGTGAATAATAGATTTAATGAAACCATGAAATTTCAACCGCCGAAGGATAACATTAGTTCAGTTAAAGAAATAATATTATCTGTTTTTAATGCCCTAGAAGAAAAAGGATATGATCCAGTAAATCAGATAATTGGATATATATTATCAGGGGATCCCACATATATTACTAGCCACAATAATGCACGGTCAATTATATGTAGGATAGAAAGAGATGAATTATTAGAGGAACTCTTAAAGACCTACTTAAAAATCAATAAATAGGAGAGAACAGGCTTGAAGGTAAGAAAGCTGCTAGTATTTTTACTTTTATTTATATTTCTATCTTCTTCAATAAGCTATGGAGAAAGTAAAGGAGAAAAGGTCTACCTAATAGTGATTAACAAGTTGACCTTAGACGATATTGAAAAGATGGACAATATAAAAAGCCTAGCCAATAATGGTAGCATTGGCTTGATGAACACAAAAGGTTTATCTGGATATACGGGAGTAGAGAGCTTTCTTACTATTAACTCCTCTGAAAAGGCCTATGGAAATTATAATTCCATAGATTTTGTACGTCTAGAACCTAATGGGCCTTTGGTCAACAAAGGCCTTAAAAAATTGATAATCTTAAACTCAGATAATAACTACTTACCCCATATAGGTGCCCTTGGAGATAATTTGCATAGGCTGGGACTAAAAACTGCCATATATGGAAATAGCGATTCCATTACAACACAATATAGAAGTTCAGCCCTAATACCTATGGATTCCCAAGGTGTTATAGATTATGGTAATATAGATGGTGTAACTGTAGAAGAATTGGACCATCCCTTACTTTTGAAAACTGACTATGAAATATTATTTAATGAAGTATATAATAGCCTAGGCGATTTTATCGTAATTGAAACTGGAGACTTAGATAGGCTCTATAGAAACAATAACTATTTGTCTGAAGATGAATATATTAGGCTTAGGAAAGAAATCTTATTAAACATTGATAACTTCATAGGCAAGTTGATAGAAAGAATAGATTTTAGCAATTCTCTCTTGATAATTACCAGTCCCAATAGCGGAGACCCAAATATAGATGATAGTAAATTAACTCCTATTATACTATGGGGTAAAGATGTTAAGAAAGGAGTACTTACTTCTGCTACTACCAACAGACATCTATTAGTTACCAATATAGATATTGGACCTACCATAATGGATTTTTTTCAAGGTCCAAAGGAAAATATGTCTGGTAATAGTATTGAATTTATAGAAGAAGATATTGATATAAGCAAGGTTAAGGCAATTAATGACCAAATAAACACTACATCTAAGGTAAGGTATAATTCCTTATACTATTATGGCTTTTTTTCTATTATTATTTTGGCTATTTTTATTATACAGATAATTACTAGAATTAGATTTCCCGAAAAAATCCAAGGTCTATTTAATGTATTATTGACTGAAATGTTGATAATGCCAAGTATTTTCATTATAATTTCCTTATTTAGACCTAGTAGTATATTGGAGTACTTAATATTCTTATTTACATCTACCATAATTTCATTTATAATACTATGGATAATAAGGAAGAAAAAAAGTAAAATCCTATTTATTGGATTTATTTCTACTTTTTTAATAGTATTGGATTTATTATTAAAGGGTCAAATAAGTAGGTTTTCTGTATTGTCCCATGACCCTATTATTGGAGCAAGGTATTACGGGATAGGCAATGAAATGGTAGGACTTTTGTTGGGCTCCTTGACCATTTTTGCTATGGAGATATTGAAAAAAAGAAATACAAGCCTACTTCCCCTAATATTATATATTCTATCTGCAATACTAGTTGCCCATCCTAGTTTTGGTGCCAATGTAGGTGGTACCATAGCCTTTGTAATAGCCATAGCCTTTTATATAAAGGAATATTTTAATAAGGGGTTAGATATTAAAAAGGTTATTGTATTGTTCATTAGCGTAATATTGGTAATTTCTATTATGGCTTATATAGATATAAATTATAATGTGAGCCCTACTCACCTAGGGAAAAATATACTACTAATAAGAGACAAGGGCTTAAATTATGTTGGCCAGATAGTCACAAGAAAACTATTGACCAATATAAGATTAATTGGAAGGTCTTTTTGGACCTATTTATTACTAGTTAATATGATTTTACATGGAAGCTTAATTTACTCCTTATATAGGATAGATAAGAAAGTTCTATTAGCTTCCATAGCTGGAGTAGCCGGTGCCATTGGAGGGTTTATCTTCAATGACTCAGGCCTAATACTTACTAGTATATGTATGAATATAATAACTATAGGTATTTTTCTAAATTCATATTGGAATAAGGTGGAATAATTGGAGAGAGTACAGCTTGGAAATACAGGAATTGAGGTATCAAGGCTTTGCTTTGGTTCCCTTACTATGACTCCTTTTCAAGCAAATTTATCTGTAAGAGAAGGAGCATACTTAATTGAATATGCCTTTGATAAGGGTATAAACTTTATTGATACAGCAGAAATATATGAAAACTATGATTATATAAAAACTGCTTTAAAAAATATAAATAGAGAAGATTTTCATATAGCGACTAAAACCTATGCCTATACTAAGGAAATGGCAGCCAAAAGCTTGGATTTAGCCTTAAAGCAACTAGGTACAGATTATATAGATATTTTTTTATTGCATGAACAGGAAAGTATCCATACTGTTAAAGGACATTTTGAAGCTATTGAATATTTCATTAAAGAAAAGGAAAAGGGAAAAATCAAAAGCATAGGAATATCTACCCATAGGATTGCAGGAGCCATGGCAGCTAGAGACGTGGATGAAATAGAGGTAATCCATCCCATTATCAATAAATACGGAATTGGCATACAGGATGGAAGCATAGAAGAGATGTTGCAAGTAATTGAAGAAATATACAATAAAGGTAAAGGTATTTATGCCATGAAACCTTTAGGGGGAGGACATTTAATCAAAGAAGCTGAAAAGGCATTTAATTTTGTAAAATCTATACCATATATACATTCGATAGCCATAGGTATGCAGTCAACTAATGAAATAGATGCCAATATTTGCCTGTTAGATCATGGATATATACCTGAAGATCTAAAAATGAAGATTAACAAGAAAAAAAGAAAATTAATCGTTGCTGATTATTGTATCGCTTGTGGAAATTGTGTTGAAAGGTGTAAGCAAAAGGGTATAGATATAATTGATGGAAGAGCCACACCTAATGAAAACTGTATATTGTGTGGATACTGTGCTAAAACATGCCCTGAGTTTTGCATAAAAGTAATTTAAAATAGGAGAGCATAATGGAAAGAATAATGGGTTTAGATGTGGGCGATAAGACAATAGGAGTGGCCATATCTGATTTACTACAGATAACAGCCCAAGGCCTCACAACTATAAAAAGAGAAAGTAATGAGAAGGATTTAAATAGACTAGAAGCCATAATAAAGGAATATAATATTAAAAAAATAGTTATTGGATTACCAAAGAATATGAACAATACCATAGGTCCCCAAGGTGAAAAGGTAATAAAATTTGCCGAAAGGATAAAAAATAAACTTAAAGTAGAAGTAATCTATGAAGATGAGCGTTTAACAACTGTTGCAGCAGAAAGACTCCTCATAGAAGGTGATATGAGGAGGGAAAAACGAAAGAATGTAATCGACAAGGTTGCAGCTACTTTCATATTACAAACTTATTTAGATAGGAAGGGGAGAGAGTAATGTCAGATAGAATAGTTTTAATCGATGAACTTGGCAAGGAACAAGAATTTTTAATTTTAGCCACATTTGGATTAGATGATGAAGATTATGCTGCTTTAATTCCAGCAGATAATATAGATAGTCCTACCTATATTTTAAGGATAGAAAGAGATGAAAATGGAGATCTTTTACTTTTGGGCATTGACGATGATAAAGAACTAGAGGAAGCCATAGCAGCCTACGAGGAAATCCAAAAGGAAAATATTCAATAGTTGACAAAAAAACCAAATAATAGTATTGTTAATTTAGTAATTAAAACGGGTGAAAATATGGATATTAATTTAAGTACTATAAAGGGAAAATTGCAAAATGAAGGTTACAAATTAACAACGCAAAGACGAGCTATACTTAAAGCCATAGTAGATCACCATGATGATCATTTGAGTGTAGACGACATATATAATATTGTGAGGGAGGAATATCCTGAGCTAGGTATTGCTACTGTATATAGGACTTTGCAGTTGTTTGAAAAACTAAATATAGTATATAGATTAAACTTCGATGATGGATGTAGTAGATATGAACTTACAGGAGATAGTCACCACCATCACCATTTAATTTGTTTAAAATGTGGGAAGGTATTAGAGGTAAAACTTGATCTTTTGGAAGCATTAGAGGATGAAATAGAAAAGGAAGGACAATTTACCATTGTAGACCATAATGTAAAATTTTATGGATATTGTAGTGAATGCAAAGATAAATCCCAATAGGGATTTATTTTTTGAGCGGATATTTATAGAGTAGAAAATATAATCTTGGAGAAAATACTAAAAGAAGGAGTGATAGCGTGAGAAAACCCAACAGTATTAAAATAATACCTTTAGGCGGACTTGGAGAAGTCGGAAAAAATATAACAGTTTTTGAATATAAAAACGATATTATTATAATAGATTGTGGCATGACTTTTCCTGAAGACGAAATGTTAGGTATTGATGTGGTAATCCCAGATGTAACCTATTTAATCAAAAATAGGGATAAGATTAGGGGATTTGTTTTAACTCATGGTCATGAAGACCATATAGGGGCATTACCATATATTTTACCTAAACTAAATGTCCCCATATATGGAACAAAGTTAACCCTAGGATTGTTGGAGACTAAATTTAAAGAGCATAAAATAAATAACGTAAATATGAATGTTGTTAAACACGGAGATACAATTAAATTAGGTGCCTTAGAGGTGGAATTTATAAGAACTAGCCATAGTATACCAGATAGTTCAGCATTAGCAATACATTCACCTGTTGGCACAATAATTCATACAGGTGACTTTAAAGTTGATTTTACGCCAATAGACGGTGATGTTATTGATCTAAGCCGACTTGGAGAATTGGGAAATAAGGGAGTATTGGCCCTACTATCTGATAGTACCAATGCTGAAAGACCAGGGTATACAATGAGTGAAAGAACGGTGGGCAACACCTTTAGAGAAATCTTTGCAAATCATAAACATAGAATAATTGTTGCTACTTTTGCATCTAATATCCATAGAATTCAACAGATAATTGAAGCTTCTGAGGAGAATAATCGAAAAATAGTCTTATCAGGTAGATCAATGGTCAACAATATAGGAGTTGCCATGGAGCTAGGTTACTTGAAAATAAAAGAAGACACCTTAATAGATATAAATGAAATGAATAAATATCCAAGTAATGAAATCACTATAATAACCACAGGCAGTCAAGGTGAACCTATGTCTGCCCTATCAAGAATATCTTCCTCTGAACATAAGAGAATACAACTTCAACCAGAAGACCTAGTTATTATTTCTGCTACACCAATACCAGGAAATGAAAAAACTGTTTCTAAGGTAATAAACAACCTAGTTGAAAGAGGTACTGAGGTAGTATTTGAATCTCTAGCAGATGTCCATGTATCTGGACACGCTTGTCAGGAGGAAATGAAATTAATACTTACTCTAGTCAAGCCTAAGTTTTTCATTCCAGTACATGGAGAGTTTAGGCACCTTAAAAAACATGCAGAAATAGCTGCATCCCTAGGTATGCCAAGGGAAAATATATTTTTATTAGATAATGGAGATGTCTTAGAGT
>JAAYFT010000078.1 GCA_012728125.1 Tissierellia bacterium
CCAATAGAACCAACTCAAGATCCATCTCCTTATTTAACAGAGACTATGGTAAATGATTTTGATGATGACTACATGGAACCGGATTATAGGACCCTAGATTATATAAAGAAATTAAACCAAAAAAATCAAACCATAAACTATGTACTAAGCATTTTACGATTTTTCCCTTACGCTGAACCCTTTAAATATAATCTAAAGGGATATAATTGGTGGTTGGTAGATTTAGATTCTGAAAATGAGTATAAGGCTTTTCTCCCATATTTTGCCCATGTAGTAGGTGGCAACAACAAGGAATACTATGACAGTAGTATAACTACATGTACTCAGTTAATGAATAAATACCAACACTACCTATTTGGCCTATACAATGAGGGAGAAGAGGTAAAATATTTTCTCTATGGTATTCCTGGGACCTTTACCTTAGACGAACATCCATACAGGGGACAAAATGGATTTAATACCTGGTATGAGGGACAAAATGTACCTGGATATTGGATTATATATATCGATCCTATGACAGGAAAGGCAGTAGACTTGCCAAACCCAATGATACCTATAACTTAAAAAGGAGAATAAAGATGAGTGATAAAACTAGAGACAAACTTTTATGTCAAAGCCACGAAAGTGATGAAAATATAATTAAGGAAATTAGAAAAAATTTGCTTAAGGAAGAAGAAATCAAGGCTCTATCAAATATTTTTAAAGCCCTTTCAGATCCTACAAGGCTAAAAATAATTTATATACTGTCAAAATCAAGCTTATGCGTATGCGATATTGCAGACTTACTTGATATGAGCCAGTCTGCCATTTCACATCAACTTAGAATTTTAAGGGATTTAAAATTGGTAAAATATAAAAGGGATGGAAAACTAGTCATTTATTCCCTAGATGACGATCATGTTCTCAAATTATTTGAACAGGGACTAGATCACGTACGGCATAGATAGGTGTACCATAGGTTGGTACGCCTTTTCAATTATAAAAACTTTGTTGATTAAATAAAAAAAGTGTGGGTAATATATGACTATAAAAATGTTGACAACTATACCCCATGGGGGTATAATAGAATCAATAAAATTTAAAGGAGGATTATAAATGGCAGACGTAACTATCTATACAAGTAATACATGTCCCTATTGTGTTGCTGCTAAAAACTATTTAGACGAAAAGGGTGTAGGATACACAGAAAAGAATGTCCAAACTGATAAAGAAGCAAGAAAAGAATTAATGTCAATGGGCCATATGGGAGTTCCCGTTTTAGTGATAAACGGTGAAGAAGTAGTAGGATTCGATAAAGCAAGAATCGACGACCTATTAGCTTTATAATTAAAAGTCTAATTAACAAAAGAGTTAGGTTAGCTTAATCAAACCTAAATTAAATATTATTGAAATTTGTGAAGAGGCATATTACACATGATAGTATGTCTCTTTTCATTTTTTGTTCTTTCCCATTCCATCTCAATTTATCCAAGCTTATAGCTATTAGTTAAATTAATAACACAACAATAAATATAGATATTTATAATTGGAAAAAAATTCTACCTAGTGATACAATGATTTTTGGCATAAGATGGATATTATCAGAAAGGAGAATTAATTATGAAAAGAGTTTTAGTTTTTCTTTTAGTAGCGGTGCTTATAGTAGGTACCCTAGTAGGATGTAGCAGTAAAGAAGCATCAAATGTTGATAATTCACAAGCAAGTAATGAAACTGGAAAAAATGAAACAGAAAAAACAAATAAAGAAATTCCAAGATTTAGAATAGGTTGGAATAATGAATTACATACTGGAAATATGCATTTAGCTTTTGAAAGACCAGACTTATTTGAAAACAATGATATTCATCTAAGACCAATCTCTGATCAACATTTAGAACTAGTGCAGGGCCTAATATTATGAATGGACTAAAATCTGGATTAACAGCAGCCTGGTCTTGCCTGGTGGCTGCAGAGATGCTTCCAGGTAGTATGAGTGGCCTTGGTTACTTGATATCCCATGCATATGAACTTGCTAGGATGGATTTAATAGTAGTTGGAATAATATGTATTGGAGTGATTGGTGCCCTATTTGACTCAATATACAGCCGTATATCTAATAGATATTTTTCATGGCAAAGGCTAGTAAGGTGATATGAGATGAATAATATAGTATTTAAACTAAATAATATAAGATGGGAAAAACACAAAAAAACAATTGTATTTATAACCCATAGCGTTGATGAGGCAGTATACTTAGCAGATAGGATAATATTGATGAGCAAAAATAAAGGTGCTATTGAGGTAGATATCCAAGTAGATATTCCAAGGATAAGGGATAGGGCAAATCCAAGGTATGCTGAATTAAATCAACAATTGTTAGATGCATTAGAGGAATTAAATAAAGGTTAGTAAAATTGAGTTTAAAATAAGCATGGTTGATTTCCATGCTTTTTTTTAATTCATCTATTATGATTATGCCAAAAAATAAGAAAAGGCTACGGGCAAACAGCCAATAGCCATATTCTCGAAACAATCCTAACTAATTAGGAGTTTAATGCATCCATTAATGTATCTAAATCTAAACCATGAACCATGGCAGCTTCTTCTAAGCTTTCCATTTGGCTAGCTGGACAACCAACACAACCCATACCAAATCTCATTAAAATTTCTATGGATTCTGGTTTCTTTCTGATGATTTCACCAATTAACATGTCTTTGGTAATTTCCATTGTCAACCCTCCTTAGAATTAATCCTTACTAATATAGTAGCATATCTTTATCTACCTTTCTAGTATAAATATTTATTACCCCGAAATATAAAAAATATTTAACAATTTACTGAATAAAAAATAAACATCTTGGAGACTACTATATCAGGAGGTGAAAAAATGGATAATAACGAAAGAAACAGAGAACATAACAGAGATAGGGACAATGACTTTAATATAGGCGAAATGCTTATAAGGGTATTAGTCACAGCCATAGTAATAGCAATTGCAGCATATTTTACTCCAGGATTTACCATAGATGGTCTTTGGAGTTTATTGATTTCAGCAATAGTCATTGGTATACTAGATCATTTAGTCCAAAGATTCACTGGCATTAACGCTTCTCCATTTGGAAGAGGAATAACGGGCTTTCTAGTAGCTGCAATCATACTTTATGTGACAAGATTCATAGTACCTGGTTTCAATATATCAGTATGGGGAGCAATAATAGGAGCATTAGTAATAGGTGTAGTAGATGCCATAATACCAGGAAGAGCAATGTAAAA
>JAAYFT010000009.1 GCA_012728125.1 Tissierellia bacterium
TGGGTTACTATATTTCCTTCATTATCTACTAGGAAAGCATAGGAGTCATCACCATAATCCCCTTTATTGGTCAAGTCCACCAGGTAGGTGATAAAGATATCTGTGGCTATTACTCCCTTCTTATAGGACTTAGTAGTAAATTGCTTAGATATAGTAATAACCATATCTCCAGTAATAGCATCTATATAGGGTTCAGTAATATAGAAGTCGTCTGTAGCCATGGCCCCTATATACCAAGGCCTGGAAGTAGGGTCATAGTCAGCAGGTACATCGGTACCTATTGGAAAATAGTGGTCCTTGTTGCTATATCCAATATAATAGAGATTATCTGGATATTTAGATGTTAACTCCGTCATAAGGCCAATTATATAATCTGCTTCGTGATTATCATTGTATAGGATCCCATCAAGAGTCCTATCCAAGATGTTCTTTTGTAATTCTAGCCACTTGTCCATTTCTTGTGCAGTTTTCTGTGCTTGTAGTTCAACCCGTTGATTCTCCACTTCCTTAAGCTTTACTATGGATAAGGAATAGTTAATGACAGAAATGGCTAGAACAGAAACAATACAAATAATTGTAGTAAATAGCAAAAGCTTCCCCTTTAATTTCATTGGAACACCTCTTTCAGTAATATTATCCAATTTTCATCTGTCTGTTTTGCATTACCAAATTTTGTCGAATCGCTATAAATAAAGTATATCATTATTGAAATTCTTTGGCAATTGAAATGGTTTGTTAAATAGTATACAAGAGATTTTTCCTAACTTTGTCCATAAAAAGAAAGAATCCTGGTCTTAATTGTAATTTTCCCGGGAAATATATCGATTTACAATTTTTTAAATTGCAATAGTAAATTTTTCCTCCCCATTCTATGTAATAAGTGAAAGGTCACTCAAGACCTAAAATCAATAGGGAGGTGAAATAATGGCTATTGGAAACATTAAGGAAAAAACAACTTTAAGACTTGAACTAGACGGAGGCATAGTAGAGGGTAAGCAAAAAATAGTTCCAAAGTCCTTCTCTCAAATCAAGACTAGTGCCAGCGACGAGGAACTTTATAACACTGCTACTGCCATAGCAAGCCTTCAAAAAAGAGACCTAATACTAGTTAAAAAAGTCGAAGTTTCAGCTTTGTTGGAAGAATAGTTTAACCAATGCACAATCTTAACCAATTCACAATGCACAGTTCACAATTCACAATTACTGGGGTCCAGCTTTAGGGTCTAAGATTCTTCCCTGACCCTCAGAATGGCTTAGCTGTCACCCTTAATTTGCAGTATGAGCATTACTTTTGAAGGATCTTACCCAGGCAACTATTCACTATTCACTATTAGTTATTCACTAATTGAAGGGGGGTGAAATAATGGAGAAAAAGAAATTGGAAATGGAATTTCTAAACGAAGGTGGCAAGAAATTCGTCATTAGCATAGATGACCCAAGAGATGACTTAACAGGAGAAGAAGTAGGCCAAGCCATGGCAGATATAATCGCCAATAACGTGTTTGTATCTTCCATGGAAGATCTAGTAGAGGCCAAAGAAGCAAGAATAGTGACCACAACTGTAGAACAGCTTATAATCTAAATGAAGGGGGATTCTCCCCCTTCTTTTAGTATTTAAACCTAGATATGCCGTTACAGAAAACTTATAAAACTCTATAAAGTTTAAATCAAACCTTATAAAAGTTTATGTTTCCTTCCTTGTTCATCGTGCCCAGTTTCGGATATTCCTACTCCTGTTTGTTTGACACTCCAAATGCTTAAA
>JAAYFT010000010.1 GCA_012728125.1 Tissierellia bacterium
GGATTCACCTTATAGTCATTATCCCACAGGCCTATATGATGGGGAGTTACTTCACAGGTAACATTTATACCTTGGGCCTTGGCCCTTCTGATCTCTTCAATGGCTTCCTTAGTGCTTACATGGCATAAATGTATCTTGGCTCCTGTTTCCTTTGATAGGTAGATATCCCTCATGGTAATGATGTTCTCAGATATCCTATAATCAATAGGTGTCAAATCCTCATCCTCTGCATGGACCATAATGGTTAAACCCTTGTCCAAGGCCTTTAACATGGCCTTATACATGACTATATTTGACTTTATTCCCTTCCCATCATCGGATATGAACTTGACCCTTTCATCTAATGGGTCTAGGTGGCTAAGGGTAAGACCATCGAAATCCTTAGTAATGGAAACTACCTGGTGCATATCTACTAAATCCAGCTCCTTAGCCCTATTAAGGACATATTCTACTATATCCATGGAGCTGCATACTGGCTTGGTATTAGCCATTAGATTCACTAAGGTATATCCACCTCTTAGGGCAGCTAAGCTCCCTGTATATAGGTCTTCCTTATAGGTATAGCCTGGCTCCCTAAAATGAACATGTAGATCAATAAAGGAGGGCATTAGGGTTAGGCCTTGTCCATCTATTGTATTACAAGGATAGTTAAGGTCTTTGCCAAAATCCTCTATTTTACCATCTCTTACATATATATCCCCTAGAAAATCTTTACTTTCATCTACTATCCTAGCTCCTTTAATTAAGATCTCCATTTTATCCCTCCCATGAATAAATCTGATCGCAGTATTCACATTTATATATCCCCTTATTTTCATCTAGTAAAACAAATTTATGGGTAATTCCTCTCTCTTCTGAAGTAATACATCTTGGATTTTTGCATTGGATTATTCCTTCTACCCTTTCTGGCAGGGATAGATTTATCTTTTCAATGATCTTTTCATCTTCGATAATATTTACTGTAATGTTTGGATCAATAAAACCTAGCATGGCCAAATCTAGGTCTATGACATTTTCTATTTTAATCATATCTTTCCTACCATATTTTCTACTTGTGGCATTCATTATTAAAGCTACAGTAAAATTTGCCTTATCTAGCTTCAAGTACTCAAATATCCTAATACCGTATCCTGGCTTAATATGGTCTATAACTATCCCCTTAGTTATACTATTTATATTTAACATCTACTTCACCCCCAATAGTTTGGCTATAAGTGCCATCCTAACAAACATACCGTATCTTACCTGCTTAAAGTACCAAGCCCTAGGGTCATTATCTAGCTCCATGCTTATTTCATTAACCCTTGGCAAGGGATGTAAAATCGTTAAATCCTTTTTAGCAGCCTTTAGTTTCTCCTTATCTAATATATAGCTATCCTTTAACCTTATATAATCTGCCTCATTGAAAAACCTTTCTTTTTGCACCCTAGTCATATATAGGATGTCCAGGCTTTCTATGACTTCTTCAAGTCTTTCTACTTCTATATAGTCTATTAGTTTCCTGTCCAATACTTCAGTCTTTATATATTTTGGAACCTGTAATTCTCTTGGGGATATAAGTATAAATTTTATATTTTCGTATCTAGACATGGCTTTTATTAGGGAGTGGACTGTACGACCAAATTTAAGATCACCACACAGGCCTACAGTAAGATTGGAAAAGCCACCCTTAGCTATCTTTATGGTTAATAGGTCAGTTAGAGTTTGGGTAGGATGCTGGTGTCCCCCATCTCCTGCGTTTATTAAAGGAACACTAGAAAACTGTGAAGCATATTTTGGTGCTCCTTCCTTTGGATGGCGCATAGCAATAATGTCTGTATAGGCAGCCACAGTTCTTATGGTGTCAGGCAAGTTTTCTCCTTTTGTAACTGAACTAGAATTAGGCTCAGAAAAACCAACTACTTTACCACCTAGTCTGAGCATAGCTGTCTCAAAACTAAGCCTGGTCCTAGTACTTGGTTCATAGAATAAGGTTCCTAGGATTTTACCATCACAAACATGAGTAAAGTCCTCTGGATTATTGATTATCTCTTCTGCCAAATTAAATATCTCCTCAAGTTCTTCTAAAGAAAAATCTTGGGGGTCGATTAAATGTCTTCCCTTTAACATTTTTTAACCTCCTTCGTGACTTCGCCCCTTTAAAGGATTACACTAAAAAAGCCTTCCGTAGGAAGGCATACTAATGGCAGGTATATAGCTGTAACCCTTCCTAACCTCTCTGGATTAGATTAAAGGTATATTTTTTTATAGGATACCATAGTTGGAATGAAAAGTCTATGTTTTTTTATAGACAAAGCCCTGACTAAATTCAATTAGTCAGGGCTTTTATAAAGATTTATCTCATTTGGTTAGTAGTATTAACTGCTGATTGCAATGAAGTTTTTATTTGGCTTACATCATTTTGATGAGCTTGGGGTGCAGGAGTGTAGTACCCTTTTTGTTCTGCCATTTGATACAATTGATATTGTAATTGTTCCGCTTCATTTCTTAGAGTCTGAAAAGTTGATCTCAATTGTTGATTTGAACATTCTTGTATAGCCATTGTATAAGCATTTATACTAGCCTTTGTACCAGCTAAAAGATCATTAACAATATCCCTTTCTTGCATTTCTTTACCTCCCTATTTTAATGAATTTATTAAATTCATAGCAGTAGTCTGAGCATCTGAGCTTTGTTGTTGAAGCATTTGTTTTAATTGTGGGTCTTGAACTTGATTTGCATACAAGGAAAACTTGCTACTCATAACCAAGTGATTTGAAGCAATTTCCTTAACACAGTTTAACTCTTGCTGAGTTACATTGGTTAGATTTAAAGTATTCTTTAGGGCCACTAAAATCTCTCCTTCCTTTTTATTAATTTTTGCTCCTATTTATTGTTTGTTAAAAAGTCTTTTTTATTCGAGGAAAGATTTATAAATATATATAAACAAATTGGTAAAACTAAATATGGAGGTAATGGAAATGAAAAAAATTCCAAATTTTAATAGCTTTAATAAGTGGAATGACTACTTTGAATCTGAAGAGCTAGAAAATGTAGATCTATCTGAGTTAGAACAATTAAACCCAAGAAGGCCAGATGCATATATTAACTTTTCTAGCAATATTTTCCCTAATCCTCAATATTATTTTAGTGACCCAGATGAAATTCATGTATTAGATTGGTATGATTGATATGAAAAAGAGCCTATAGCACATTAACTATAAAGCTATAGGCCCTATCCTTTATTTTTGTATATTCTTCTATAATAAGATAGAAATCTGGCTTTCCAATCTATATTTTCAAATATATAATATATAAGCACACTGCTGAA
>JAAYFT010000079.1 GCA_012728125.1 Tissierellia bacterium
GGACTTTTATAATCGTCAAGGCGAAATTGAAAGTAATTTAAAGCAATTCTATAAAACATTGTGCTATTTTTTCATGTTTAGTTTACAAAGCCTAGTATTAATTAAATCAGTAATCTGTAAATCTATTATAAGAGTATGCACTAAAAAGATATAGTCTATTATATATATTTTTACTGTGTTATAATTAAAGTAGCAAAGCTTATATATCGAAAATAATTTTTTTGAAACCCAAACCCAATGTTCCTAATCCATAATCCATGTATACTCATAAGGGACAAATAAGCAAATAGCCACCTTATCGGGGGTTTTTTTTATTCACAATTTTAAAGAAAAGCATTTACATTGACAACACTCTATTCCCTCAAAATAGTGATAGGATTACAAGATACATGTAAAATCCTTCTAGTATTTTTCCAAAAAAAAAGCAGGATCTAAATAGATCCCACTTTAAGTATAGATAGACTGCCTTTATTCATTTCCAGCAATCTTGGCTTCGTCACTAGCAAATAGTATCTTGTATCCTTGTATAGCAAGTACAATGGCAAGTATAAATAGTAGTACTGGGAATACTACCATTATATAATTACCAGTTTCTAGGTTAGCCTTTATTAAGAATCCTAGAGCCGTTAGTGTTACTATTAGCATGAATACCATTGGTATGGTCAACATGCTAAATTTCCTTGCAGATTTCTTCAACCACAATGCAACTGCCATTAGGGCTAGTGCAGCTAATAATTGGTTAGCGGAACCAAATATTGGCCATATTTTACTCCAACCAGCAACTGCTAGTAAACAACTTAATACAACTGTTATGGTTGTGGAAGCATACATATTTGTAAGAGGTAATTGTTTTTCCTTTGATGGGTCTTCGAAGTATTCTTGGAATATAAATCTTGCAAGCCTTGTTGCTGTATCAAGGGTTGTTAGAGCAAAAGCTGATACTGCCAATGCAACAAATGTTTTACCTAGTTCAAAAGGAACACCAAACTTAGACATAAATATTCCTACACCTTCTGCAAACACGTTTGAAGGTCCGATTTCCTGTAATTTTGGTAGGAATTCTCCTTGAGCTAAGTATGCTGCTGTGATCATTGCTATAACAGCTAACAAACCTTCTATAAGCATAGAACCATAGCCTATAAGCCTTACATCCTTTTCATTATTTAATTGCTTAGATGATGTACCAGATCCTACTAATGAATGGAATCCTGATATAGCACCACAAGCTACTGTTACAAATAGCATTGGGAATAAGTATTGTCCGTTTACTTCAAATCCAGTTACAGCATCTAGTCTTATAGTTGGATTGTACAAAATGATACCTAGTACAGCTCCAATTATCATTGCATATAATAAGTAAGAATTCAAATAATCCCTTGGCTGTAATAATATCCAAACTGGAGCTGTAGATGCAATCCAAATATAAATTGCTAAAATAACTATCCAAGTATTAACGCTTAATTCCAGTGGAATTACAGTACCTAACCATATTGATAAGAATAGAAGTATAACTCCAATAACCGTTCCGATCTTAATGTCCAATCCCTTTCTATATACAGCATAGCCAAAGATAACAGCTAGAACCATGAATAGTATTGAAGATGTTGCTGCCTGAGGAGTATTAGCAAATGTAGTTGCGACTATATTTGCAAATGCTGCTATTACTAACAATAAGGTTAGCCAAGCAAATATTGCAAATAGCTTTTTACCTGTATCCCCCATGGTGTCTTTAATTACCTCTCCTATGGATTTACCTTTATTTCTAATAGAAACAAATAATGATCCCATGTCATGTGGTGCACCAAAGAATATACAGCCGATCATAATCCATAGGTATACTGGAACCCATCCAAATATTGCAGCTTGAATAGGTCCATTAATTGGTCCTGCGCCAGCTATAGATGCAAAGTGGTGGCCTAACAAAATACCAGGATTTGCGGGAACATAGTCTACTCCGTCATTGATTTCATGAGCTGGCGTTTTTCTAGTTGGGTCTATTCCCCATTTCTTAGCAAGCCAAGCACCATAAGTAGCATATGCCACTAGAAATATGATTATGCTACCTATGATCAACACTAGTGAACTCATAAACACACCTCCTGAAAATATTTAACTAATATTGATATTCAATAATTAATAATCATTAACTATTGAATACAATAAACACTACTGACCTCCTTTCCCTTTTTATTTGTTACTATACATTCACCATCCATAGTAACCAAAATCAGCCTTATGTCCACCCAACCTTTAAAGCCAAATGCAAATCCCTTATGATATTTAAATTTTTTTATGGTTTCTATGACTTCTATCTTGGGTTTATGATTTGTAAGTAATACCCCAGTAATAACACTTGACATATGATCATTATCAGGCTCAACTAATATATCAATAGACTTGACTAAAAAGTCTATATACTCCTTTAAGCTAATCTCTCCTACTTCTTCAAAATATTTGATAAATATGTACTCATTATTTTCTTGGCCATATACAACAAATTTCTTTGATAAAACGTATCTCTCATTCCTAAAATGATATTTAGCATATAAATCCAATGGATAACCATTTAAGTCATAGTCCCTTTCAATGTCAAAATAACTTTTTAGCTTTCTCTCCATATTATTTAGATATTCCTTATAGTCCATTTTTCCTCCCCAATACCTATCACTTAATTAAATGTAATGCAAAAAATAAACTCTATTTAACCCTTTAATATTTTATTAAGTTAATGTAAATCCCCTCCTCAATTTCATTATATTACAAAAAATTTTAATGTTCAATATATTTTTAACAAAGTATTTTGTTGAATTTTGCCGATCATATCCGTAAAAAATGTTGTCAATAATACTTTGTTTTCTAATCAAAAAAGCAGACAAACCCTATAAATAGGGCTGCTGCTTCCTTGATTTCTTCACTACTTCACTAGTAGTACTATGGCTTCATCACGGATAAGGGTAAAGCCTATTTACCATCTAAGATTATTTATTTTTTTCTCTGACAATGGTTACAAACTTCAATTGGAGATTGGCAAGGCTCACATGGTTTGTCTAGATTATTTATTAAATTGTTTTCAACCCCTCTATCCTCGATATTCCTTGGAATATTACATACCAGTTTGTTATCTAATACAAGATTTCCTTCAGAAGTTGTACCAAGTATCACACCAGTATCTGAGTTGTATGCTATTATATTATCTAAAAACATTCCAAATTGACTATTATTCTCAATCCCTTCTTGACGATTGAATATAATATAGTTTTCACTTGCAAAGAAATTCCTATATCCATTAAATATAATGTTAGTATCTGTTTTAGTACCTTTGACTATATTTCCAATAGCTAAAGAATCACTTCCTTTATAAGTACGGCTACTCCAATCCATATACTTCTTTTCCAGAAAGCCATGGCTAAGGCTGCAAGGGAAAAAGGCACTAAAGATGAAAGCAATATTTTTCCTATGCCCCAATGGCCAGTTAAATATTCCTTTTCCATTTCTAAAAATAATTTAACTTGTTCGCTGACAACTTCAGGTTTAGGAAACCAAAACATGCTAGTTAGCAGTACAAACATAGTCCCTAATATACCTGCCCAGCTTCTCTTATAAGCAAAGTAACAATAGGGAATTAAAAACAATGGTCTAATATACCAACTCAATTGATTCTGATGTCTATCGTATGCCCAATTGAAAAAAGCTTCGCTTGTAAATGCTAAAATTAAAAATAATAATATCATTAATCCAAAGAACCATGCCAATACTTTATCATATCTTCTCAACTTATAGTTTGCCATATTGATCCCCCTTTAAGTTTTGCCTCCATTTTTATTATACTCTTATAATTAGACCGTCCGGTCTAGACCTGGTGGTCTATATTAATAGTACAATAATTATATTGATATGTCAATTATCTCTACATAAAAAAGGAAATAAATTAATTCCCTGATTATCTTAAAAAACTAAGTGGGATGCAAATCTAATAAATATACAGATTATGGAGGTAATATATCATTCAAATTTGAAGAAAATAGTAAAGAAAAGCAACTCATAATTAATGATATAGGGATTAGTATTAAAGAAGATGATATAATCGAGTATTTTAAATAAGGTTTAATACCTGTATGCGCTACCTCTTTACAGCAAATATAATAATTGATATATTAATTATCAAAAAGGGTGATTTTATGAAGATAGATTTTCATGTACATGTAACACCTCCTGACATTATAAAGACTTGGGAAAAAATTGGTGAGAAGGAACCATACTTTAAGCTTTTAAGTGAAAGTCCAGTAAATAAATTCGCTACAGCAGAGGAAGTTGTCATGGAGCTAGAAAATTCCAATGTGGATAAGGCTGTTATATTTGGTTTTGGTTTTAAGGATATGGGCCTATGTAGATATGTTAACGACTATGTGGCAGATGCTATTAAAAAATTTCCAGATAGGCTTATTGGATATATGGCATTAGTTCCTACATCTTCTGAGGTTGAAAAGGAAATCGATAGGTGTATAAATATGGGCTTAACAGGGGTTGGAGAAATATTCCCTTATGGGCAGGATTTTGATATTACTGATTTAAAAGAAATGTCACCTTTATGCAATTCCTGTATAGAAAGGGATTTACCTGTGATGGTCCATACCAATGAAGCTGTAGGCCATCATTATAGTGGAAAAACCGACACTACTGCTGTAAAGGCTAGTGCATTTGCATACAACTTTCCAGATCTTAAAATCATATTTGCCCATTGGGGAGGTGGCTTACTCTTTTATGAATTAATGCCGGAGATACGAGAGCAAAATAAAAATGTATATTATGATACTGCAGCTTCTCCTTTCCTATACGATAACAGAATATATAAAGTAGCTAAAGAAATAGGGATTTTAGATAAAGTATTGTTTGGAAGTGACTACCCATTAATACCTATGACAAGATACATTGAAGATGTTGCTAAGTCAGGCTTAAACCAGATAGACCAAGCCCTTGTAAACGGTGAAAATGCTAAGGCCCTGTTAAAGCTAGACACCCCACATGACCCAATCTGGTAATAAAAATATGTCATTCCTTTTATTATTTATACATCACTGGAATCAAAAATCCACTTCTCTACTTGGACTATAA
>JAAYFT010000080.1 GCA_012728125.1 Tissierellia bacterium
CCCATAATGAAAATAGGAAAGATAGAGATTATATAAAAGATGCATGGTCACTTTAGATTGTCACCATGCATCAAATTATTTAAATAGGCTAATTTCCTTGATATAAGCCCAGGGTCCTTGTAACATCTAGGACGAAAATAATACCTGCACCAGTTTTTTCAATATTTAATCTATCTTTAATGGAGTTTATTATTCCTTCTGATTTTTCCTTCTTAGCCAGTATAAGCACTATATCCTTCTCAGGTTCTATCTCGATATTAAATAATTTTGCCTTTTCTTGAACTCCGCAACCTCTTCCATGGATTACAGTACCACCAGTGGAACCAGCTGCTTCAGCTGCATCCAGGACATCATCTAAAGAACCCTTATCTACAATAACAAATATGGCTTCATAGTCCACTTTATTCACACCTTTCTTTTCAGGGTTAGAAACATACTTGTTTCCATTTAACTTTTCACATTGCTTTAAGGGAATAGAGAAAGCAATGCCATGATGAGGTTTATCTAAATGAAACTTCCTAATCATATTATCATAGAAAGCATCTTCTTGTGTATCATCTACCATAGTTATGAAGATTTCCTTCCTAATGTCTACAAGGCCAAATTTTTTCAAAAGGTCACTTCTTACAGTTCCCCTTCCTAAGAAGATAGTACCACCTAAGGCCCCCAATTCCCTAGAAAGTCTTAACACCTTACTACCCTTGCCAAAATCTAGTATGGTGCAAAATAAAAAAAGTTTGTCTCTAATTTTTTCCACTTCTAGCCCTCCCTTCTAGCTTTCATATTAAAGATTAGTCCAAGAATTTGTAAAGCTACTAATGGAGTCATGGCTACCATAGCTATAACACCAAAGCCATCTATTAATACATTTGCTGTAGGAATAGCATTAGCTGCACCTTGAGCAAAGGCTAAAACAAAGGTAGCAGTCATGGGCCCTGAGGCAACTCCACCTGAGTCAAAGGCTATACCTACAAAAATAGGCGGTACCTTATATGATAAAAAGATAGCCAAGGCAAAGCCTGGAAGCAAAAAATGCCACAGTTTTAAGCTTGGTATCATAATCCTTAGCATGGACATGGAAACTGCAAAGGCAATACCTATGGATAATGCTACTAAAATGACCTTCCTTTTAATATGGCCTGCTGTAACCTCTTCTACCTGCTGAGTTAGAACATATACTGCAGGCTCAGCTAGGACTACTACCATACCCAGGGCAAAACCTATTATAGGTAGAATATTTGGATAATAAGTTGCTATGGCTTCTCCCATAATCCTACCAACTTCCATGAAGCCAGCATTTACTCCTACCAAAAATAGGGTAAGCCCAATATATGTATATAGGAGCCCCTTATATATTATGCTTTTACTTTTCCTATTTAATTTAAACTTAGCCATATTAAAAATTACAAATAAGATAAATAAAGGAAGTATGGTAAAAAAAGTCTCCTTCATTAGTTGTGGAAACACACGAATATAAGGGCTTATAATTCCAACATTCGGCACAAAGGCCTCAGCCTCACCCTGTACATTGGTAATTCCCTTAACTATACTCATAAACATAACGGCAAAAATAGGGCCTGCAGAAGCTAATCCCACTAAACCGAAACTGTCTTCTTCCGCTGACTTGCCTCCCTTTAACTGGGAAACCCCATATCCTAAAGCCAAGAGAAAGGGTGTTGTCATGGCACCAGTAGTGGCCCCAGAAGCATCTACAGAGATGGCCAAAAATTCTTCCAAAGCATTTAAACCTAGAAGAAATATTATGAAATAGACAATAGTGAAAATACGGTTTAATGGTTTTTCATACACTATCCTCAATAGGCCCACACCTACCATAATCCCTACTCCTATGGAAACTATTATAAGAATAGAAGAAAAGGAAATTAAACCACCAGAGGCTAGGCTTACTTGACGGGCAAGTATCTGAATATCTGGCTCTGCAACGTTAATAAGAAAGCCTAATAAAAAGCCTAATAAGCCTACTAAATAAGCCCTATTAGTTTTAGCAGTAGTCTCACCCATTAAATGCCCTATGGGCAATACGCCTATATGGGCACCAAATAAGAATATGCCTAGGCCGATTATTACTAGTAGTGCACCTATTAAAAACCTTATGAGCATTTCTCCTTCAATGGGAACAATAGTGAAATGTAGGATTAGTACCAATAATGTAATAGGAAAAACTGTCATGGATACTTCTTTTAGTTTATTAAGTAATATGTTCAAAAGATGCTCCCCTTTCTTTAAAGTATGAATCTTTGAAATTTTATTTATTATAACATATTTAGCCTGCCTAAATAAAGTAATAAATTTGATTACTAGTATACTTTTTCCCCTATTCAGAGAAGTCCTCACCATTGGGGTCTCCTTGCCCCCTAATCATAAAGAAGTTCTGTTCTGGCACTGTTATTAAAGTAGGCTTTGCCTTGGGTAAATATAGGTCTTTTTCTTGCTTTCTCCATTGGTATTTCATCATTTCCCCTCTTTCTATAAAATTAATTTTGTCATCAATAAACTTACTTTATATCTATTATATATTAAATAGCTTATCAAGACTAATTACTTTTGAAAATAAACAAACATAGGATAACCTATGTTTGTTCTCTCCCCTATTTAATTGGGGGTAAAGTTTCTTCAATATATGGATTTAAAATACTTCCTGTCTCTCACATCACCAACAGCAAATTTTCTTTCCCTAGCTAAGCTTTGCCATTCC
Organism: Tissierellia bacterium; assembly: GCA_012728125.1. Taxonomy (GTDB): domain Bacteria; phylum Bacillota; class Clostridia; order Tissierellales; family Tissierellaceae; genus JAAYFT01. Next base: position 2,717 of record JAAYFT010000080.1, read on the forward strand.
AATAAGTCTTCTTCATCCTCTGCCCTCCAGGCTATGTGGTGAACTGTCCCTAGGCTAGTTATTCCCCTTCCACTAGATGTAGTTTTTATGTCTATTGTATTGCCAATATCTGCAAAGGATTTAAACCTAATATATTCTCCCTCTTCTCCAAGCTTTTCAAAACCTAAGAAATCTTCCATTATTTCAGCTGTGATCTCTGGAAAGTGTGAGTAAAACACTGCCCCTGCAAATCCCTTAATAGCCACATCAGGACTTATATCGTCTATGGGCAAGTAGTTTTTATCTCCAAAGTATAGGTGGTAAACCCTTGGATCATCGAAGTTTACAGTCTTTTTAATTAATCTAAGTCCTAATACGTCTCTATAAAAATTTACATTTTCTTGAGCGTCACCTACTATCGATGTTATATGGTGTATACCTGATATTCTTTTCATAATTAACCTCCTAATATTATCTCTAATTCGAGATATGTTTTTAAAATAAATGGCTACTCTTGTAGCCCGATCTTTTTCAATAATTTTATAGCTAAGTCTATTTCTCCTTCATTTAATATGCTAAAAATCTCTTCAATTCTCTTTTCATGTTTGGGAAAGACTTCTTCCATCAATTCCTTGCCCTTAATAGTTAAAGAAGCAAATTTAACCCTTCTATCTTCAGAGCTATCTACTCTCTTAACAAAACCTTTTTCTTCCAGCCTATCTACTACATAGGTTATACTGCTGCTTGCCAATAATATTTTTTCTCCTATCTTTTGGATTGGCTGGTCTCCTTTATGGTATAATAGTTCAAGGACTGCAAACTCCGTTGGATTAATTCCATAACTTCTCATGTCCTTTTTTACTAGATCTTCAACTGTTTGGGCTGCTCTAAGCATTACAACTAATAGTTTCAAACTTTTATTACTCATATTATACCGTTACAGAAAACTTATAAAACTCTATAAAGTTTAAATCAAACCTTATAAAAGTTTATGTTTCCTTCCTTGTTCATCGTGCCCAGTTTCGGATATTCCTACTCCTGTTTGTTTGACACTCCAAA
>JAAYFT010000081.1 GCA_012728125.1 Tissierellia bacterium
CTGTTAATAAATCTAAGATTTGGGGAGGAAAATATGAAAACAAATATATTTGTATTATGTGGTGGAAAATCTGTTGAACACGAGGTATCTTTAACTAGTGCTTCGGCAATAATCAATGCTATAGATAGAGACAAGTATAATGTTTATCCTGTGTTTATTACAAAGGATGGAGTTTGGTGCAGCCATGGGATTTTAGAAAAGGAAATTGAGTCACCACAGGACTTAATACTAGAGACTGATTCTACAGTGGCTGAGTCTTTGGTAGACTTCTTAACCAATTACTTGAAAAAAGATGAGAGAAATGTAGTCTTCCCAGCCCTACACGGACCAAATGGGGAAGATGGCACAGTTCAAGGCTTATTAGAAATACTGGATATACCTTATATAGGTAATGAAGTACTATCTTCGGCAGTTGGCATGGACAAAGTAATGATGAAGGATATATTTGCAAGATATGATATTCCTCAAGCTAAATACACTTACCTATGGCTACATAATTGGAAGGATGACAGGGATAAGTTCATTGGAGAAATAGAAAGGTCTATTGGCTACCCATGTTTTGTTAAGCCTTCTAAGGGTGGTTCCAGTGTAGGAATCAACAGGGCAGAAAATAGGGATGAATTAATAAAGGCCCTAGATATAGCCTTTATGTATGATGTTAAGGCAGTAGTTGAAGAGGAAATAATAGGTAGAGAAATGCAGATCTCTGTAGTAGGCAATAACTATCCTCAGGCCTCTGTAGCAGGAGAGTTTATTATGGAGAGAAGGTTTTTCGACTATAATGCTAAATATATAGATGGCAAGTTAATACCTGTTATACCTGCAAGATTGACTGAGGAATTGAGCAATGAAATGAGAGAAACTGCAGTTAGAGTCTTTAAACTACTTAACTGCTATGGCCTTGTAAGGGTAGATTATTTTGTAACCGATGATAACAAATTCTATGTAAACGAAGTCAATACCATGCCTGGTTTTACAAAACTAAGTATGACTCCAGCCCTTTGGGAAAAAACCGATGGAACTACTTATGAGGAATTAATTGAAATCTTAATTCAATTAGCCTTAGAGAGATATGAAGAAAAGAAAGCAATTGTAAATTCGAGGTGAAGATTTTGATAAGAAGAAGCTTAAAAGAAATCCAAAAAATGTGTAATGGCTTTGGATTAAAAAAGGAATATGAAGACCTTATAATCGAAGGGGTATCTACGGATACTAGGACCATAAAGGAAAGCCAATTATTTATTCCCTTAATCGGTGAGAATTTTAATGGCCATAAGTTTTTAGAAAATGCTATAAAAAGTGGGGCTAGGGCTGCCTTATGGAATAAGGATGAGCCCATTGAAGATTTAGACTTTCCATTGATCCTAGTAGACGATACCCTTAAGGGCCTACAAGACTTGGCTAAAGCCTATAGGGAAGAATTAAACGTGAAAGTAATTGGCATTACAGGTAGTAATGGAAAAACCTCAACTAAGGATATCTTGGCAAGCCTTTTAAGTACCCAGTATAAAACCCACAAAACAACAGGAAATTATAATAATCAAATAGGAGTTCCCTTGACCATACTTGCCATGGATGAAGATACGGAAATGGCAGTTATAGAGATGGGCATGGATAATTTTGGACAAATTGAAAGGCTGACCAATATAGCTAAGCCTGATGCTGCTGTAATCACAAATATAGGTGAAGCCCATTTAGATGATTTAAAGACTAGGGAAAACATAGCTAAGGCCAAGCTGGAAATCTTAAAGGAATTAAAGCCACAGAACCTATTTCTCTACTATGGCGATGATTCCATGCTGAAAAGGGAAGTAGAAAGTGTTGCTGTAGACTTTGATGTAAAAACCTTTGGTACTGGCTCTTCCAATGATTATCAGCCTGAAGTAATATTCGTAAATGAAAAGGGGGATTCCTTTTATTTGAAGGAACCTAGTTCTCCAGAATTCTTCCTGCCTATGTTAGGTGAGCACCAGGTATTAAATGCCACTGCTGCCATAGCCATAGCCAGATATTTTGGCATATCCTATGAGAATATTAAGAAGGGCCTATTAAATGTGGATAAAACAGGCATGAGAAATGAGTTGGTAAAATGTAAGGATTTTACCATATTAAACGATGCCTATAAATCTAACCCTTCATCTGTTTTGGCAGCACTAAATACTATGTATTCCATGCTGGGCTATAGCCAAAAGATTGTTATACTAGGTGATATGCTTGGCATTGGAGATGAAGTAATATCCATGCACAAGGATATAGGCATAAAGATAAATCCTAATGAAATAGACTATTGCCTAACCTATGGAGAGTTTGGCAAATATATTTCTGAAGCTGCTAAGATCAATTTTGGTGAAGATAGGGTCTTCCATTTTGACAGTAAAGATGAATTAGTTAAAAAGGCTAAGGAGTTAATAAAACCTGATGCTTTAGTCTTGGTAAAGGCTTCAAGGCCTTTAGAAATGGAAGATGTAGTAGAAGCCTTGCAAAAATAAAACTTCCCCTTTGGGAAGTTTTATTTTTGTATATCTACTCTATGGCCTACTTCAATAATTCCTTCTTCTATGACCTTGGTAAAGAATACATTTGAGGGTAATGGGCATATTGGTCCTGATTTGTATAAGTTACATTCCCGAAAACATTCTTTCCCTAAAATCGTAATCTCTTGTAGAGTATTGCCTATTTTTAGTCTCTGTCCCCTATATAATTTATCCATATCTAAACCATGGATTTCAATATTGGCATAAAATCTATTAGTGCAAAGACCTTGTATACTCTTAATCTGCTCCATGCCTTCAGATGTAATAATAGAAACTTGTTTTTCTCCTCCTTGAGACTTTACATCTCCCATTAAACCCTTGTCTTTTTGAAAAAAGCCTTTAGGGATTTTCTTCACTTTACCTTTCTTTTCTTCTTTTATATATAAAGCTTTGACTTGCATTTCATCACCTTGATTACCTTTGTCTATAGTTCCTTAATAAACCTTATTAACTCCTCTTTAAATTCAGCATTTAATTCTAAATTAGGATTACTATAGGTTGCCATATTTTCTTGTTGGTCCATAGGCGCGTCTTTTAATACATGGTTCATTCCCTCTATGATGATTAGTTCGCTATTTGGATTGGCTTCATGGAGGGCTTTTGCATCTTCTACAGTAATCTGTAAATCAGTATCTCCTTGTATGATAAGTATTGGTACATCTATTCTAGAGATGATCTCCCTTGGCTCATATTTGAACCATGAAATCATATAGGGCTGGACTGATGGCCTAAATAAGGAATATAAACCTTCTGGCACATCATCTACCAAATTACCTTTTTTCAACTCCTCCATAATAGGTAGGCAGATTTCAAAAACTTCTTCAGATTGGGCCTTAAGTTGCCTAGACAGGACATCATAAATATTTTCTCCAGCACCTGCAACTGATACATATCCATCAACTTGGGCCTTTAGTGCTGCTGCTCCACCTATTAAAGCCCCTTCACTATGACCTACTATTACTACTTTATCAAACCTATTATCGGCCTTAACCTTTTCCACCCAAAGAACAACATCCTTGATGTAGTCTTCAAAGACCAGGTCTTCCTCCTTGCTAACCAAGTCGGCACTTTCTCCTATGCCCCTTTTATCAAATCTTACGCTGGCTATATTTTCCTTGGCTAAGGCCTCAGAGATCATCTTTAAACTGTTGTTTTTCCCTGCTATGCCACTATTTCCATCCCTATCAGTAGGTCCAGAACCCTGGATTATAATTGCTACGGTAAAAGGACTTTCCCCCTTAGGTAAAGTTAGGGTACCGTAGATTTTTCCTCCATCTACATCTAGGTTGTATTCTTCCATTATATAATCTTCTGATACTTGTAAATCCTTGTCTGCAGCCTTACAGGCCACAGTAGCTATTAAGGATAATACTAGGATCAAGAGAATTATTCTTTTCATTTTCCTTCCCTCCTAACATTTCTAGTATATCAAACTATAGCCCTTATTTCTAACTTATTCATTCCCCATAAAGCATACTCTTTTTTGACAACTATTCCTCCTAGAAAAAACAACCCACAATTTTCACCTATGGGGTGAAAACTGTGGGTTGTTTCTAGCCTCCACCTACTGGTGGGAATAGGGATAGGACATCTCCATGGGATAATTCCCTTCTAGAGTCTCCGTCTACTCCGTTTAATAAGATAATACTGGCCTCTTCTTCATGGATCTGTAGCTTATTTAATACATCTAAGATGGTGCTTCCTTTTGGCAATTCCATCATGTATTTCTTCTCTCTTCCTTCTCTAAAGGTGGCAAAGAGCCTAACTTCCACTGTAATCAAACTATCACCTCACCCTAAGTATTTCAGGCTCCCTAGGGAGCCTGACTACTTCTATGCCATTTCTTTAATTATATACCCTTTATATTCTTCTAATCCCAATCTTTCTAAAGTTTCTTCTGTTGGTATTCCATTTTCATCCCAACCTCTAACAGCATAGTATTCAGGAAGAAGTTCATCTAATTTATGAACATGTCCCTTAGATGGTCCATTTTGTATTGGATCTTCTAATAGTCTCTTTGGCAGTTTATCTGCCTTGCTATCGATACCTTCCCTTAGGTTAAATAGCTTTTCTAAGTTCCAGATTCTCTCTCCAGCTTCAAGAAGTGACTCATCTGTATATATATCTCCTACTACTGCATTGTACATATCTACATAATCTGATAAGCCTAGGCCAAAGGTAGAGAATACACATAGGCCTATGGAGTCTATGGCAGCAGTTAAGTCTAAAAATACCTTAGTATATGCAGCCTTGCCTTCTAAGGAAAACCTATCTAGTTTTTCTGGATAGCCTAAGATCTCAGGACTAATCATATATCCCTTGATATGACAACCTCCCCTATTGTTAACAGCATAGGTTAGGCCATGGCCTTGAACTCCCCTTGGATCATAGGCTGGAAGCTCTTGTTTCTTTACAGTCATGGATAAGTCTGGAACTCCATAGGACTCAGCTAACCTGTAAGAACCATCTGCTAATTTATCTCCAAATCCTTCTCTCAATGCCATTTTCTTAGTCCATCCCACTATAGCCTTAGGATCTCCCCATTTTAGACTTAAGCCATCGGCTGCTATATCTTCATCCTTAATATATCCCTTTTCATATAGCTCCATGGCTGCAGCTATGGTAGCTCCAGTAGATATGGTATCTAAGCCATATTCGTTGCAAAGCAAGTTGGCTTCGTTAATGGCTTCTAAATCGTATACAGCACAGTCTGCACCGAAGGCCCAGATAGTCTCATACTCAGGTCCTCCCACTACACTACCATCTGCCATTTTTACAACCCTACCACAGGCTATAGGACACCTATAGCAAGCTGAATTTTTCACTAAATGTTTTTCTGCTAAGCTTTCACCTGAAATCTTGTCTGCCTCATCTGTATAGGATTCTTGGAAGTTCTTAACAGGCAGTATACCACTTTCATTTATAATATTTACTAGGACAGCACTACCATAGGATGGTAGACCTCCACTTGCTACTGGGTCTTCCCTTAAAACCTGTACTTTAGCTCGAGATACTTCTTTAGTCTTTTCTTCATCATATAGAGGAACCTTCTTACTTCCCTTAACAGCAATGGCCTTTAAATTCTTGGAACCCATTACAGCACCTACTCCACCACGGCCAGCAGCCCTGTCTACATCATTGATTATTGAAGATAATAGGGATAGGTTTTCTCCTCCCGGACCTATGGCTAGGACTTTGCAACCTTCAAATTCTTCTTGTAAAGTCTTTGTAGTTTCTGATACTGTCTTACCCCATAGGTGGCCTGCATCCCTAATCTCAACTTGGTCATCATTAATATATAAGTATACTGGCTTATCTGCTTTTCCTTCAAATATTACTAAATCATGGCCTGTTGCTTTAAATTGTGGACCCCAGTATCCTCCGGAGTTGGAAATACCAATAGTACCCGTCAATGGAGATTTAGTAATTACCATGTATCTACCTGATGTTGGTACAGGTGCTCCAGTTAGGCCACCAGAGGCTATTATTAGCTTGTTTTCTGGACTAAGAGGATCAACATTGGCTGGTACTTCATCCATCATGATTTTAACACCTAGTCCCCTAGCTCCTAAGTATTTTTTAGCTAATTCAAAGTCTAAATCTTCTTTAGTAATGGTCCTGTTAGTTAGATTAACTCTTAAAATCTTGCCCATATAACCGTACATAAAAACTCCCTCCTTATATTAGTGTCATATGAATTCTATTGCAAACCCTATGCCAAAAGAAAAACCTTGGATTTATCAGCATTCCAAGGTTTACTTAAATCGAATTGTTCCATATTTGAACGAATTTACTGTTCTATTATGGAGCTTTGTTCTATATTAGTACTATTGATTTTGTATTTTTGAATCTTTCTATATAGGGTATTTCTGCCTATGCCTAAGGCTGCTGCAGTTTTAGTTATATTTCCATCATAGATCTTAAGTACATTAATTATGTGGTTTTTCTCCATAGCGTCCATGGACAAATCCTTATTAACACTATAATGGATGGGAGCTTTCTCATTTATCTCGTGATTGAAAAAATTAAGAGGTACATACTCCAAGTTTATTGCCAGTTCTATAAAGTTTTCCAACTCCCTTACATTGCCTGGCCAGGAGTAAGCCATAAGTATGTCCATTTCCTCTTTACTAACTTTGATTTCCCTTTTGTTTAGTCTTCTTGATATCTTTTTTATAAAGTAATCTACTAACAAGGGGATATCTTCAGGCCTTTCCCTTAAGGGCATTATGGTCATAGGAAGGACATTTAATCTGTAAAACAAGTCTTCTCTAAACCTGCCCTTGGCCACTTCTTCCCTAAGATTCTTGTTGCTAGCTGCAATAATCCTAACATCTACTATTATCCGTTCAGTTCCACCAATTCTAGAAACGATTCCTTCCTCTAAGACCCTAAGGAGCCTAGTCTGTAAGTCTAAGGGCATCTCTCCAATTTCATCTAAAAATATTGTCCCTCCATGGGCTAGTTCAAACTTGCCTATTTGGCCTGTTTTTTTTGCTCCAGTAAAGGCTCCTTCTTCATAGCCAAAGAGTTCCGACTCAATTAAGGTTTTAGGAATGGCTGCAGAATTAATAGCAATAAAGGGATTGTCTTTTCTATTGCTATAATTGTGAATTGACTGGGCAAATACTTCTTTACCAGTGCCTGATTCTCCCATTATAAGTATGGTGGATTTTGAATCAGCCACCTTCTTAGCAAAGTCTATAAGTCTTAGAAATTCTTGGTTTTTGGAAATGATCTTATCAAAGGTATATATGGCTCGATTGTGGAGTATGTCGTTGGCTAATTTTCTTTCCTTTTTTATATCTTCAAAAATGAAAAGTATGTCCATAGACGCTTCATTGGCAGCTGGAAGGGGAAAAGCAGATAATGAATATCTCAATTTGTTTTTTCTACCATATATAAACACTTCTTCCCTAACAATATTTATATTATCTAGCGAAGCCTTCTTGACTAACTTAAAACCATCAAATAAATCTGAAATATGTTTCCCCAAGAGTTCTTCAGCCTTATATCCAAACATCTCCATAAACTTTAAGTTCACATCTTTAATTAGGCCATCTCCATCTGATATGGCTATGCCTAGGGGAATATTCTCAATTAAACTATTTATATAATCCCCATTAATCAACTATATCACCTCTATGGTATCTCCCTCTTTTATTACTCCACCCTTAATTACTTTTGTAAAAATGCCTTCCTTAGGCATTACACACTTGCCTACTTTTTGAGATATGGCACAGCCTGTGTGACAGGCTTTACCAATTTGAGTTACTTCTTGAATTGTTTCTCCTATTCTAAGCCTAGTCCCTACAGGTAATTCATATAGGACTATGCCTTCAGTAGTTATGTTTTCTGCAAACACCCCTGGGACTAAACCTTCAATTCCCTGGTTTTCCATTTTGTCAAAGCTTTCTATGGCCAAGAGGCTAACCTGCCTGTGCCAATTGCCAGAATGGGCATCATTCTCTAATCCATAATCTTCTATGAATAGACCAGAACCGATAGGTTCTTTAATGACCCCCTTCTTATCTGATCTGTTTATGGATAATACTTTACCTTCTTTCCTCATATAATCACCTGACTTTCCTCCTGTTTTTTTAATCAACCTTATATTATCGATTACCATATCCTTGTCTATGGCCTTACACATATCATATATGGTCAAACATGCCAGAGATACTGCTGTTAAGGCTTCCATTTCAACTCCAGTTTTCCCAACAGTCTTTACTTCAGCTTCTACTTCTATAGCTTCAGCTAATATACTAAATCTAATATCTGCTCCTGTTAAGAATATATTGTGGCACATGGGAATTAAATCACTGGTCTTTTTAGCCCCCATAATGCCTCCTATTTGGGCTACAGCTAATACATCTCCCTTTTCTATAAGACCTTCTTTGATCCTCTTTATGGTTTCACTATTCATCTTGATTCTGCCCCTAGCTGTGGCAGTTCTCCTAGTATCCTCCTTATGGCTAACTTCTACCATATGGGCCCTTCCATCTTCGTTGAAATGAGTTAAGTTCATTTCTAACCTCCTATTTGATTCATGTTTCTACTAATGTATTTCCCTTCATCTAGACTATGGGACTCTTCCTTCTTTTCAATGGAGTCTAAGATTAACTTTTTCAAGTCTTGTCCACTTCTCAAGGCTTCCTTAATATCCACTTCCGCATTGGAATGTAGACAGAGTTTTAACTTGCCTTGAGACGTTAACCTTACACGATTGCAATGGGCACAAAATTTACAAGATATGGGATTGATTAGTCCAACCCTACCTTTCCCATTGGGTAGTTTGTAGTAAGTGGCTGGAGAAGACTTGTCTTCTTTAGGAATGGGAAGTAACTCCTTTACCTTCTCCAGTACTACAGTGGTAGGAATAAACTTTTCCTTAGCCCAAGTGGCAGCTTGTCCTATGGGCATTAACTCTATAAACCTAATATCTATTTCTTCCTCCTCAGTTATCCCTACTAAGGATTCAATCTCATCATCATTAAGTCCGCCTATTAAAACTGTATTGATTTTAATGGGTAATAATCCGGCCTTTTTGGCTGCTTCTATGCCTTGTAAAGTAGACTTTAAGTCTCCACCTCTAGTTATGGCCTTATATTTTTCTTCATTTAATGTGTCTAAGCTGATATTAACCCTATTAAGGCCAGCCTCCTTTAAAGCTTGTGCATAATCCTTTAGCAAGGTACCATTGGTAGTCATGGCAAGCTCTTTAACACCTTTTAAGCTGGATATGTTTCTTATTAGTTCTAGTATGCCCTTCCTAACTAGGGGCTCTCCACCGGTTAGCCTAATCTTATCTATGCCTAGTTCAACAAAGACCTTAGCCACTTCGAAGACTTCTTCTAAGGTAAGCATGTGAGCATGGGAAAACTTATAAACCCCCTCCTCTGGCATACAATACTTACACCTTAGGTTACACCTATCTGTTAATGAAATTCTTAGATAATTTATTTTCCTTCCAAATGAATCTATCATTTCTTCACCTATTTTCTAAATAATTATTATTTCCCCTGTATTTTCAAATTTGTATCCGCCTAAGGATTTAACCCTGTCTTGGAATTCCTTTGACCTAAGAGTCTGCACAAGTTCAATAATCATAGGGCTATCTAGTAGTTTCTCTGCTATAAGAAAATCATAGTCTTCATAGGTAACATCTATAAAGTCTAGTCCCAAAGCCTTTGCAGCTGAGTATATGCCTAGGCCACAATCTGCAGTACCTGTTTTCACGCCTGAAGCTACAGCCATATGGGTTGTCATTTCCCTCTCATAACCTTTAACATCCTCAGGATTTATGCCTTCTAGCTTTAAGTGATAATCAAGTAGTATCCTAGTTCCAGCCCCTCTTTGCCTATTGATATATTGAATATCTTCTCGTGCTAAATCCTTAAAATTCTTAATGTTCTTTGGGTTGCCTTTTTGGACTATGAAGCCCTGTTGTCTTTTTACCCCTTTAATTAAGGCCATTTTTTCATTGGGGAAATATCTTTTTACATAGCTTATATTATATTCTCCTGTCTCCTCATCTAATAAGTGGATTGGTGCTATGTGACATTCTCCCCTTTTCATAGCCAAGATTCCTCCCATACTGCCTACATGGCCTGAACTTAAGGGCAGGATATCTCCTAATATGTCCATAATAAGGTCGTGGCTACCTATGGAAACTATTGATTTTTTTATTTCTGATAAGGGTTTTAATAATTCAACTTGGATTTGATCTCCTGCTTCTACACCTTCTACATTTTGAGGAATTATGGCTATTCCATCAGCCTTTACTAAGGACATTGTAACCCCTGCACCACTGGATAAGGGTGTAGCTATAAGTCTGTCATTTACATAGCCCAAGTTAACCCTAACCAAGTCCCTGTTTTTTAATGATGATACTATTCGCTTAGATATGGTAGCCTGGATTAGTTCTTCTTCCTTTTCCTTAAGGCCTAAATATTTTTCTATTAATGGCCTTACAAAATTGTCAAATACTAAATAGGCTGAAACTGGATAGCCAGGTATTCCTATAACTGGCTTACCCTTTATTATACCTAAAATAGTGGGTTTGCCCGGCTTCATAGCCACTCCATGGATTACAACTTCCCCCAATTCCCTTATTAGCTTTACTGTATAGTCTGTAGTCCCTGCTGAAGATCCTGCATTTATTAGGAGCATATCATTTTCTTCTACTCCCTTTAAAATTATATTTTTTAGTAGTTCATAATCATCTGCATGTGGAGAATACCTGTTAGGTATACCACCAAGCTTTATTACAGATGCTTCAAAAACCCTAGAGTTTGAATCGATTATCTTGCCTTCTTCTAGGTCCTTTACCTCTTCAATTATCTCTGTACCTGTTGGCAAGATCCCTATTCTAGGCTTTTTATATACTTTAACCTTTTCTATGCCACCGGAAATTAAAGCTCCTATATCTATGGGCCTTATTTTATGCTTAGAAGGAACAATCATCTCTGTGGCTACTATATCTTCTCCGATTTGCCTAACATGTTGCCAGGGGTGGGCAGATTTAAGGATTTGTATCTTCCCTTGTCCCAAATCTATTACATCCTCTATCATGATTACTGCATCATAGGGGTCCTTAATTGGATTCCCTGTATTTATATATATGAAGTCCTTCTTTTCTTCCAGAATCAAAGGATTGGTTTCTGTAGCGCCTAAAGTATCAGCTGCCTTTACTGCTATGCCGTCCATGGCAGCAGCATTGTAGTTTGGAGAAGAAATCTTAGCAATAACAGCCTCAACTGTAACCCTATCTAGGGACTGAATTACACTAACTTCTTCTATCTCCAATTCTATATTCAACTTATCAAAATACGTTTTTTTAGCTAGATCAACATCTATGTTATCTATATAAGTACTTCTATCCATCTAATCATCTCCCAGAATTTAGTTAATAACTAATAGTTAATAGTGAATAGTTGTTGGGTCAAGCTTTAGGGTCAAGATCCCTTCCCTTCGCTCAGGATGACAATTTGACTATTAATTTATCACTCTCCCCTATTCACTCTTCACTTTTCACTATTCACTAAAGTAAGTAAACTTCCCTTTCCTCTCCCTTGTATATACCTTCCTCATGGGACTCTATAACTATATATCCCTGAGATTCTGACAATAGGCTGATCATGCCTGACTTGCCAAAGGTAGGAGTTGCGTAAAATACCCCGTCTACTTCTTTTAACTTTACCATTTGATAAGTTACCCTACCTGGTGCTGAAGGAAAGTTAAAATCCATTATAGCCTTGACTCTTGGACCTATCTCCTTAACTCCCAGCTTATCCTTGATGAAATCTTCTATAAATGTTTTAAATACTATAATAGATGATACTGGATGGCCTGGCAGGCCAAAAATTAGTTTGCCATTTCCTTCTCCCATTATAGTAGGCTTGCCTGGCTTTATAGATACTCCATGGACAAAGACTCCCCTTCCTCCAAAGGAGTTAATAACCTTATGGGTATAATCCTTTGTACCTACAGAGCTGCCTCCTGAAATCAAGACTATGTCTGCTAGACCTAAGGCCTTTTCCACTTCATTTCTAAGTAAATTATAATCGTCCTTTATAATAGACTTGTCTACAACTTCTCCGCCAAGCTTGTGAATAAGTCCATATAGGGCATAAGAGTTTATATCCCTTATCTTGCCCATAGTAAGTTCTTCATCTATATCAATTATCTCATCTCCAGTAGATATTATGTAGAACCTAGGCTTTTTATACACTTTTACCTTGCCTATGCCTAAGGCTGCCAAAACCCCTATTACCTCTGGAGTAATCTTTCTGCCCTTTTCCAATGCCAATGCATCCTTTTTAATGTCGTCTCCCTTGTAAACTATGTTTTCTCCTTGGGATATGGGCTTATATATAAGTAGAGTACTTTCATCCATTTTTTCAGTATTCTCTATCATTATCATTCCGTCAGCCCCATCTGGTATCATGCCACCTGTGGGAACGTACATGGCCTCTCCAGATTTTATGGTCTTATTTGCCACTTCTCCCATCTTAACTTCCCCAATAATATTTAATATACTGGGAATAGAATCACTGGCACCATAACTGTCTGATGCCTTAATGGCATAGCCATCTACAGTAGACCGATTAAAGTCTGGCACATCAATATTGGAATATATGTTTTCTCCTAAAAGTCTATCTAATGAATTAACTATATCTACTTCTTCAATTTCAAACACATAATCCCTTAAGTTTTCCTTCAATAGCCTTTTCCCCTCTTCCACCGATACCACCTTAAAAAACTCCATAAGCTTACCACCTTTCTTGTAAAAAAGTTACACTATCCAATTACTGTAACTTTAACCTTTCTATCTCCATATTCTTTACATCTATTAATATTAAATCCTTAACTAAGTTTTCATTTAATACTACTTTAAGCAGGAGGTTTACCTGCAAAGATGCAGTTACCATACAGGTCATAGGTAAATTCCCTAAGGATTCCCTATCCCTCTTTAGGTCCCTGTATATCTTTTTTAATATCCTATGGCCTGGACTAGAAATGGCCACTTGTCCATAGTATCCTCTTATGGCTCCATGTATTAAGGTTAGGCCCATCTTTTCACAAAGGCTTTCTAGCTTCAATCTACTATCTATAGAGTCTAAACAGTCTACTACTATGTCTGCTCCTTCTAGCATCTCAAAACTATTTTCATCCAGTTCAGCATTAAATACCCTGGCCTCTACACTCCTATCTATGGTCTTAGCCCGCCTAAAACCTTCCTCTGCCTTCCTCATGCCTAGGGTCATCTCAGTAGATAATATTTGCCTGTTTAAATTAGATTCTTCGAATACATCCCTGTCTATTAGGTTAAAAGACTTAACCCCTAGCCTAACTAAGTTTTCTAAAACATAACCTCCTAAGCCTCCCAGGCCTACTATGGCAACTCTAGTATTCATGAGGATTTCTTGCTCTTCATTGGTAATAGATGAATAGTTTCTTGCATACCTATCCATATTATTTTCCCCCTAACCTCTTGTTATAATAATTATAACAGAGTGATTAGATTATTAACAAATATATATTTTCTAATTTCTTACATATATGATAATTTACCCCTATAGGGTAAAAAATAAAAATTTATTATGATTTTTATACTTGGTCTTGTTTTTTAGAGATAACTATAAAAATATGGGCTAGGTATAAAAATATACCTAGCCTTTACATTTCAATTATCCTATGTCCCAGTCTTCTACTTTGCTCTAGATTGTGGGTCACAATAATCACAGTTCCACCTGTTTCTTGGTTAAACCTAAGTATTTCCCTTTCTAAAATTTCAATGGCCTCTGGATCTATGTTAGACGTTGGTTCATCTAAAAGTAGTAATTCAGGATTAAATACCAAGGCCCTGGCCAGAGCCACTTTTTGAGATTCTCCTCCTGACAGTAGATGGGCCTTTTTTTCCATTAAGTTTTCTATTTCTAGCCTTTTTAGTATATCTAATATTCTAGGCCTGATTTCTGATTTATTCATCCCCCTTAATTTTAGGGGATACTCAATATTTTCATATACTGTTCTCTTAAACAAATAGGGTTTTTGAAAAACCAAGGTCATTTTATCAGCTACTTGTCTATTTAAGGCAAGCCCATCATATGTAATACTTCCTTTATAGTCCTTATCTAAGCCTGCTATGATATTTAAGAGAGTGGTTTTACCGCAGCCATTTGGCCCTGTTATACCTGTAATCTTTCCTTTTTCTATGGTTAGACTATCTATATCCAAGACCTTTCTACTATCATAATATTTTTCCAAATTATTTATCTTAATCTCCATCCTAATCCTCCTGACTATAGGAATATATAAGACTATGGATTACAAAGGATATTATTAGTAGTATAATTCCTAAGGCTATGGCCATGGGATAGTCCCCCATGGAGTTCATCATGGATATTGTTGTAGTTATAACCCTTGTATAGCCCTTAATATTTCCTCCCACTATCATTACAGCTCCAACTTCAGATATGGCCCTTGAAAAAGCTGTGGCTATGTTTACTAAGATATCAATTTTTAATTCCCTAATGATTAGAATTATGGTATCCCATCTATTGGCTCCTAGGGTAAAGGCTACTTTTTCAATAAGGTCTCCCCTACTCTTAGTAAGTCCATAGGTAAGTCCAAAAACTAATGGGATTACCAATAGCGTTTGGGCAATTATCATTGCTTTTTTCGTATAGAGTAGGTCTAAATAGCCTAAAGGCCCCCTTCTAGAAAGGAGTATGGCTACAACTAATCCAACGATTACTGAAGGTATACTCATTAAAGTATATGTAATCCTACTAAAAAGTCTTTTACCTTTAAACTTCTTAATTCCAAAATACACTGCTAGGGGAATTGAGATTAAAGATGCTAATATTGTAGCTGATGTGGATACTATAATGGATAAGGACACTATATTTATTACTTCCTTATCTAGGGAAAATATAAGTTTTATAGCTTCTTTAAAACCTTGTAATATGTAATCCATAAATTCACTCCTCAAATCAGTGAATACTTAATTAATAAGTAGTGAATAGCCTCATAAGGCTATCCACTACTCGTATTTATTCACTATTGACTTACTTATTCAGCATTTGGTATAAACAGAGGTTGTCCATACTCCTCTACACCATATTCCTTGATTAGGTCTTGTCCTCTTTGTGAAGTTATCCAGTTCATAAATTCTATGGCACCTTCACCATTGATATTAGAGTTCTTGTTTGGATTAACTGGAATTACTCCGTATTGATTAAACAGGTTTTCGTCTCCTTCAATTATTATATCTAAATCTAAGGTATCTCTCATACTTAAGTAAGTAGCCCTATCTGTAATAGTATAGCCTTGTTTTTCACTGGCAATTTTAAGTACATCTCCCATTCCTGCTCCTGCTTCTAGGTACCAATCACCTGCAGGTTCAATACTAGCTGCTTTCCATATGCTTAATTCCTTTTTATGGGTACCTGAGTCATCTCCCCTAGATACAAAGGTTACTTCTTCATTAGCTATTACCTTTAGGCCTTCTAATATGTTATTGGGATGGTCTGCTTTTAAGTTTAATGGGTCATCAACTGGCCCTACTAGAATAAAGTCATTGTACATTACATCTCTTCTCTCAGTACCATGGCCTTCTTCCACAAATGTTAATTCGTCTGCCTTAGCATGAACCAATAATACGTCAGCTTCTCCATCTCTACCCATTTGTAAGGCCTTACCTGTACCTACTGCAATAGTCTTAACTTCTATGCCAGTTTCCTCTGTGAAAATTGGAAGTAAAAAGTCTAATAGGCCTGAATCTTGTGTAGATGTTGTAGTTGACAAGATAATAGTGCCCTTTGGTTCTACTGGTTCCTCTTGTGGTTCTACATCAGGACTTTCTTCTTGTACTAGATCTGGGCTATCTGGAGTTTCTGTTTTGGGTGAACATGCAACAGTAGTAATGATCAGCAAGAATGCAAGTAATAAGAGACTAATTTTTTTCATAGTTACCACTCTCCTTAAAATTTTTTGATAAAAAAGGCAGCCTAAAGGAAGGCTGCTAGTACATCTTCCTTTCCAAAAACGGGAGGCAAAGAAATTTCTTCCTTCACCCATTGGCTTATCCTTCATGACCATTGCAACCCTTTGGTTTTAGAAGTTTAAGCTCGGAAAACTTGAGTAGATATTCATTTTTTCTCCTCTTGCAAATCCTACTACTGTTATATTAAGCTGCCTAGCCAATTCTACAGTTAGGCTAGTAGCCGCAGACCTGGATATGATTGCTGGAACCCCTCTTTTAGCTATCTTTATTAGCATTTCAGAGGATATTCTTCCAGAAGTTAAAACAAGCTTGTCTGATAGGTCCATACCCTCTAAAAAGGCCCTACCTAAAATTTTATCTAAGGCATTATGCCTTCCAATATCTTCTTCAAAGATTAGTATACCAGATTTAGTACATAGAGCACAACTATGTACTCCACCAGTATTTAGAAACAATTCTGAGTTTTTGTTAAATTTTCTCATTAAATCTCTTATTTCCTCAATTTTTATGTCTAAAGGCTTCTCAATTTTCTTAGATTTAAAAGAATCTA
>JAAYFT010000082.1 GCA_012728125.1 Tissierellia bacterium
CTTGTCTTGACATGCCTTTTTAAGCCTAGGAAAGTCTACAGATAGGGCCTGGCACATGGCTGAAAGATAGGTATGGTAATCTAGTCCTGCTTTAGTTGCATTTACTTCAGTTGGAACATTAAGTTGAATATAATATTTCTTATCATCAGATAAAGCATTATCACCTTCCTCAAAGGGTAGGCCTTCACAGACATTTGGAATAAGATCTAAAAATTCCATCCTAATACCTCCTGAATTTTATTTCGATGTACATCAAATCATATTTTAATATAAGGGTGCTCAAAAAGCAATCTATTTTTATGAATATCAAAACATATTTTATAAATATAAGTAGATATATATTGAAATGATATTTTAATCATTGTAGAATATAGGTATAAAAGTTAGGGGGGTTAAAGATGAAAGACGTGAATTGGCTAAAGGAAAATTATTTAAGCTTTTTAAAAGGGAAGGAGGAGAAGCTTAAAAGGAGGATAGAGGATTTACAAAAGCAAGAATGTATTGATGAGGCTAATTTGCAAAAGATAAGATTAAATATAGTTGAAATATTTCATAGGATGTTTAATATTAGCCTAAGCAATAATCCTGAGTTATTGAGGGAAAAATATCTAGGTTTTTTCGATAAGATAACAGGACCATGGAAAATTAACAAGGAAAAGGCAATTAAATTTAATAATGATATGGAAGCAATAATAGAAGACATAAAGATTAAAGAAGCAGAAGAATTAGAGAAACAATTTAAAGACTATTACAGGCAGTTAGATATTTGTTAGGGGTGATAGGTTTGAATTCATTGGAGATTTTTAAATGCTTGGCGGATAAATCCAGGTTAAGGATTATAAATAGTTTGATGATAGAACCCATGTATGTTGAGTTGTTGGCTGAAAGGTTAGGCTTGTCCACATCTACTGTATCCTTTCATCTAAAAAAATTGATGGATGCTAATTTAGTGTCATCCAAGAAGGAACAATACTATACAATTTATAGCTTAAATGAAGAGATACTTACAATGAACCTTAAGGAGTTAATAAAAGATAATAGGAATGAAGAGGAAATATTAGCCCAAAGAGAAGAAGAGTATAGGGAAAAGGTTATAAGGTCTTATTTCAAGTATAATAAGTTAAAGACCCTACCTGTTCAAAAAAAGAAAAAGCAAATTGTATTAGAGAAAATAGTAGAATGCTTTGAAAGGGATAGGACTTATACGGAAAAGGAAGTAAACCTAATAATTGCAGACTTCCATGAAGATTTCTGCACCATAAGAAGAGAATTAATAGGTTTCAATCTTATGGAAAGAAAGGATGGAATATATAAGCGAATATAAAAGGTACTAGATACTATAGGTCTAGACCTTTTTAATATTGGGAGATAGATTTCAATTTAGGGAGAATTATAAGCTAAATAGACTTATAGTAATAGGGTATATATAAAGTATATTTGTACAAAGTTTTGACTTATTACGGATTTATATTATTATATATATTGAATATTTGTTAAAGAAAGGGTGACTCTATGGAGTTAAAGGGTGCCTATGGTAGTGCCAAGGTCTTTACAGAAAATCTAGAAGACGGCGCTAAAGACCAAATTATAAACTTACTTAATCAAAGCTTCATAGAAGGTTCAAAGGTTCGTATAATGCCAGACGTTCATCAGGGAATAGGTTGTGTAATAGGTTTTACAGCAGATATGGGGGATAAGGTTATACCAAATATTGTAGGTGTAGATATAGGATGTGGCATACTAACTGTGGAACTAGGCCATATAGATATTGACCTGCCTACTTTAGATAAAATAATTTACAGTAAAATTCCTTCAGGAAATAAGGTTCATAATGAAAGAAAATACAAATTTGATAGATTAGAAGACCTATACTGTTATAGGGATTTGAAGGATACTAAAAGAATACAAAGAAGTATAGGGACCTTAGGTGGAGGTAACCACTTTATAGAAGTTGGTGTGGATGAAAACAATAAGAAATACTTGACTATTCATTCAGGTAGTAGAAACTTAGGGAAACAGGTAGCAGAAATTTATCAAAGACTAGCAGTAGATCTCTGTAGCGGTAAGGAAGAATATTTTATAAAACGAGATGAGATAATTAAATCCTACAAGGAAAAGGGAAGAAGAAAAGAAATAAAAAAAGCCTTAGATGAATTAAAAAAGGAATATGAAGGGTTAAAGCCTAAGTATCCTAAGGAGCTATGCTACTTAACTGGTCTATACAGGGAAAAATATCTTCACGATATGAAAATATGTCAAGAATATGCAAGTCTAAATAGGAGAACTATGGCTGAAATCATACTTACTGCTTTACTTAGAAAATCATTAGAGGAGTTCAACTATTTTGAAACCATACACAACTACATTGATTTTAGAGATAATATTATTAGAAAAGGTGCCATATCTGCATATGAGGGGGAAAAGGTTATAATACCTATAAATATGAGAGATGGCTCTATAATTGCCATTGGAAAGGGTAATCCTGATTGGAACTATTCAGCACCCCATGGTGCAGGTAGGATAATGAGTAGAAATGTGGCTAAGGAAGGTTTAAATTTAGAGGAATTTAAAAGAAGCATGGAAGGTATTTATTCTACTTCAATTAGTAAATCTACTTTAGATGAAGCACCATTTGCTTACAAGCCTATGGAAGAGATAATAAATAATATTGGGCAAACAGTTGAAATACTTCATATTATTAAGCCCATTTATAATTTTAAAGCTGGTTAATATCATTAGAAGTAAAAAGGACATTAAGAAAATATCTTAATGTCCTTACTTTATTAGCTATTTTTAGCTATTTTGCTCTTATCTTGTTTAATACTAAATCCAGTAAATCCGTAGATAATAGCTACTATTGGGTTTAAAATGTTTAGGAATGCGTAAGGTGCGAAAGCAAGTGGTGATACTCCTAAAGCTGATTGCATAAAGGCTCCACATGTATTCCAAGGAATCAATGGAGAGGTTAAGGTTCCAGCATCTTCTAATGTTCTAGATAGAAGTCTTGGTTCTAATCCTCTCTCATCATAAACTTTCTTGTACATTCTTCCAGGGATTACTATAGCTAAGTACTGGTCAGCTGCTAATATATTAACTGCTAA
>JAAYFT010000083.1 GCA_012728125.1 Tissierellia bacterium
AGATTGACCAAAACTAGAATGCATGAGCTTTTACAAGAGGAAGGATATGACGGTTCTTACTCAGCATTTACATATCAAGTTAGAATTCTTGAGGAAGAGCTTGGGATTAATGCTAAAGAAGCATATGTAAAACTAGACCATGGAGGTGGTGTATTACAGGTAGACTTTGGAGAAATGACAGTTATGGATGGTGGATATCCAAGAAAAATAATAGTATTCTGTGCTAAACTGTCCAGCGAAAAGGCTGAATTTATTCAGGCATATCCAAGACAAAGTACAGAGTTCTTCTTTGACGGATTAATTAGATCCTTTGGTTTCTATGGTGGAGTGCCTAGAAAGATTATCTTTGATAACCTAAAGCCTGCTGTCAAGGAGGTATTAGAAGGAAGCGAAAGGGTTCTGCAAGATGAATTTCTCAAATTTAAATCCTTCTATTGTTTTGAAGCAGAATTCTGTGGCCCTGGTAAAGGTAATGAAAAAGGGTTAGTGGAAAACCTAGTAAAGTACACAAGAAATAATTACTTTCTGCCCCATATAGACTTTAAAGGATTCGATAAATTAAATGATAGCCTATATACAAAATGCTGGAATAAGATGCAGGAGAAAAAGGTAAATAATATCAGTTGGTATCAGGCACTCAAAGAAAGCCTAGAAGATAATTTTCTTCCGATTAAGGGGCATTTTGACCATGCAACTCTTACTACAGCAAAAGTTGATAGTTATCAACTTGTTAATATTGATAGAAATAGATACTCAGTGCCAATAAATTATGTTGGCAAGAAAGTAGATGTAAAGATATATCCATTTGAAGTTAAGATAATTTACAAAGGTAAATTAATAGCCGAGCATGAAAGATTGTTTTCAAAAGAAAAAGATCAATTAGAACCATATCATTTCCTAGATTTGTTAATGATGAAGCCTAGAGCATACGATGATGCCTTGGTAATAAAACAGTGGCGATTACCAAAGGAATTTGATAATTACCATAGAATGCTCCAAGCTACAACAAAGTCCAAATCAAAAGGAACTAGGGAATTTATAAACATATTAAAATTAACGAAATCAAATGGAATAGAAAAAATCGGACAACTACTAAGAGAACTAGACAAAATTAATAGATACAGTTATGAAGAGGTATTAAGCCTTCTCCGTTTCAAAGAGGATATAAAATTGGATAAGAAAGTACCTACAGAAATATTAGAGGCCATGGGGGTTTCGGATATAAAATCATCATCTCCAAGAATATCTCAGTATAATAAGCTACTGGAAGGAGGTGTTGATATTGAAAGACGAGTTATATAATAAACTAAAATACTGTAAACTATCAGGAATGATTGAAGCCTTTGATAGGGTTTACAAAGAGACTTTAGATAATAATTTGACTCAACTAGATTTTATTGAAATGCTTTTAGATGAAGAGGTGATAAATAGAGAGAACAACAGATATAAGAGGTTACTTAAAAATGCATCTTTCCCAACTATAAAGACCATAGACACTTTTAATTTTTCTAAAGCTGCATTCTTGAACAAGAAAGATATTGTGAATTTATTAAGTCTTGATTTCTTAAATGAGAATCAGAATATAGTATTTATTGGAGACCAAGGAACAGGAAAGACCCACTTGGTAACGTCTATAGGCGTAGAAGCCTGCAAACAAGGTAAATCAGTATTATTCTACACCGCTGCCTCTCTTGGAAACAAGCTAATAGAGATGCAAGATCAAATATTGTTAACTAAATTCATTGAAAAACTGAAGAAAGTAGATCTATTAATTTTGGATGAGCT
>JAAYFT010000084.1 GCA_012728125.1 Tissierellia bacterium
TATGTAATACAAATTGTAAAATTATTAATTCATATAAAAACTGCTACTATTTAACCAATAGTAGCAGTTTATCAATCCTTAGCTTCACTACTCTTATTTTTAAATATATTTTTCAATATAAAGGAAAAAACAAATAAACCTATAAGTAAGGCAATAGATAAGTAAAATTCTCTAGACCCAATGACTGTAGTCTTATCTCCCAAGTTTGTGTAGACAATGATTCCTGGCAAGGAACCCAAGACCGTAGCAAAGGCAAAGTCCTTAAACTTTATATCTGATAGACCTGCACTATAGGAGACTATCTTAAAGGGAAATAGGGGTATTAGCCTAAGGATTAAAATGAGGAAAAAACCAGACCTCTTATCCCTGTTTTGAAAGATTACTAAATCCCTCTTTATAAGTCTTTGTACAACCTGTTGGCCAAGCCTTCTAGCTATGAAAAATGCAATTCCTGCCCCTATTAAGGAACCTATAGATGTAAGTAAAGTACCCCAATATAGGCCAAAGACCATGCCACCTGCTATGACTAGTACTGAATCTGGAAATAATAACAGGGGCAAAGTAGATAGTAGGCCTACATAGATTATGGGGGCCAATATTCCCTTTCCGCTAATATATTCCTTTATTTCATTAGGTCCGTAACCTTTAAAGATATTTAGCCTATTTATTATAAAAAATCCCAATATTAAAATTCCAATGCCCAATATAAGTTTAATAGCTGATTTCCTGTCTTTCATATTTTCACTTCCCTATATTCTTTCCTCTATATCGATTCAACCATTTTTCCATGGTACCCTTGTTTTCCTGTTTCATATTTTTAAAGTCCTCATTAAATAATAGGTCTAGTATGTGGTAGGATTTTTTGCCTCCCCTTCTCATGGACTCTACACATTCTTGACAGTAGGTAATTATATAGTCTGTTTTTGCTTCATTGGCCCTCCTATTGGTATGGTCTTTAGCTATACTAGGTTCAGTTAAACCTACCATACCCCCAGAACCACAGCATAGGGTCCTGTTCCTATTGAATTTCATCTCTTGAAAATCTAGACCCAGCTCATTTAGTATTTGTCTAATGGAATCATGTATTATATTTACATCTCTAGTAGGGCAGGGATCATGAAGGGTAAAGTCTATATCTATATCTTTACAAGTACCCACCCTCTCCTTCGGTATGCCTAAGCTTGCCAGTACTTGCCATAGGGATACTACCTCTAGGCCTTTACTGTTTTGGCCTATGGTCATAAAGCAGTTTTGGCAACCAGTAATTATTTTTTCTACTCCTTTGTCCCTAAATTCTCTTTCGAGTATACCAAAATACTCTTTGAATTTGCCTTCCTTCCCCATAAATAGGGTTGGCTTGCCACAACATTTTATATATATGCCTATGCCTGGTATGATTTGCCTAAGGTAATTGTATGTTTTTTCTACTAGTTGGGGGCTGTTGGCCATTAGGGCACATCCTGGAAAGAATATGGTGTTAGACTGTAGGTTTTCTATATCAGATGTAAATATATTTGAAAAACTAAATCTTTGGTGAAAATCTATGGCCTTAGAGTTTAACTCCTTAGGTAGCTTGCCATTTGTTTCCTTTACTGTATCTTTTCTCAATTGTAAAAATAAGGCTTTCAAGTCTACCCCTGTTGGACAAACCTCTGTACAATACCCACACAGCATACATGAGTAGGGCAATTTATAGTCAAAGGCCTCCTTAGTTAAAAGCTCCTGTAATAAATCTTTAGGATTATGGCAAAACTTGTGTAACATAGGACAACCCCTCATGCAGGCCTTGCACCCTATACATTTTTCCTCTTCTTCCCTGATTAGTTTTAAAGTATTGTCTAGTATTTTCATATCATCACCTATCTATCATAATAAAAGGATTGCTCCAATGAAACAATCCTCATTTAATCTTAGTTAAGATTGTCATCTTTATTGTTTTGTTTGTTTTTTTCATTCCAAATCTTTTTCAACAAAAATCCTAATACACTAACTGCAAATAGTATAAATAAACCAGTAACAAAAGTTTTCGCTCCACCAGTCAACTTTTCACCAGCATATGAATATATAAGGGTTGCAGGTAGTTGTCCTAGGCCTGTTGCCAGTACAAATGACCATAATTTCATGGAAGTTAGGCCTGCTGCATAGCTGACTATATCGAAGGACATGAAGGGCAGTAGCCTTGCTATGAGTACTGCATAGTTTCCATACTTCTCAAAGAATTTGTCTATCTCTGTTAAGGCAAATTTTGATGTTAGCTTTTCTACTGCATTTCTTCCATATATTCTAGCTATATAAAAGCACAGTACTGCTCCTACCATGGCAGAAGTCCAAGAAAGTAAGGCTCCTCTTACCCAGCCAAACAGACCTGCATTGGCAAAAGTCAATAAAAAGGCAGGAAGTGGTGCAGCTAGAGACTGGAAAACCATAAGGAGGAAAGAGATGATTGGTGCCCAAATCCCAAAAGAGAGTATATATTCTTTTATGGTTTCCACATCTAGCTGGCTAAATAATAATACAACTTCCTTAATAGTGTTTCTAACTGGAGCAACGAAGAAATATATTCCTAACAATACTAATAATGCTCCTAATTTTATCCATGTAGACTTATTTACTTTTTTCAAATAAACAACAACCTTTCTTTGAACCATCTGGTAAACTACTTAGAAAGAAACTATTTTCCTATTTTAATTTACTAACTTGAATAAGTATTTCCTAATCAGCTTATGTCTCATTCTGATCTTCTAGTCCCTGGTTTCTAATATAAAAGATTTTCTTTTCCATTCTATCTATTCTAGGAATTCATCATAAGGCCATTTCTCTTGTCCACCTTTTAATATGAATATTCTGTTTGGATCTATGCCTTTTTCTATTAAATAGTCTACTGTTCTAGTAGCTCCACCGCCACCACGTGGACATATGACTACTATATCTTGATCTCCTTCTAATTGTGGTAATATGGCATCAATTTTTTTCCTATCTTCTTCAGTCTCTACCGGATAGGCATAAGTTGGAATTGCACCCTTTAAATGATGGGCTTCCCACTCTTCTTCAACTTGAATATCTACGAATAGCAAGTCTTTGCCTTCTTCTAAAAACTTTTTAGTCTCCTCTGCTGTATAATACTGATAATCTTTCCCATTGGATGCTGTTTTTGAACAAGCACCAAGCATTAATATTAATGCCAAAGTCACCATTAATAATGATACTATCTTTTTCATCAGATACCCTCCTATGGTATATTTTCTTACTAGAATTTTACCATACAGTATTTATTTATAACAATAAATTATATTTATGGGTATCTGATTTTATATAGATGCTCTTAATAGGGTTTTCCTTTTCTATAAGCAGTGACAATTATGATTAAACCCACAATTATCACTAGTATTGAAATTACTTATTCCATAGGATACACCGTGATGGGCTTTTTTCCTACATAAAAATTCTATCATATAGTATTTTTATGATAAAATTAATTATTTCTATTAAGCTTAACCCTATATAGATATTCATAATAATACTTAATGGTTATTTGATGTAAGGAAATCCTATATTAGGAAAATCAACACTGGCTTGTTTTATAATTGAACTGGTAAAATATAAATGTTATTATAAAACAAATAGATTCCGTGGGGGGATAAGTATATGGATTATTCTGAAAGAATAAGAAAGCTCACAGTTGAATTGACAGAAATTCCAAGCATAGTAGGGACCAAAGAAGAAATCAATGTAGTAAAAAGAATATATGATGAATTAGCAAGCTTGAAGTACTTCAAAGAGCATCCATCTAACTTAAAGCTAATAGATGTGGTAGATGATAAGCTCAATAGAAAAAGTGTATTGGCAATAGTAAAGGGCCAAAAGGGTCATAGCAATAAGACTGTAGTCTTAATAGGACATACTGACACAGTGGGTATATCAGACTATGGCCATATAAGGGAGTATGCAACTAGGCCTTTAGAGTTAAAAGATAAGTTAAAAGAGGTTTCAATTCCTGAAGATGCTCTGAAGGATTTAGAATCTGGAGAATACCTATTTGGCAGAGGAATCTTTGATATGAAGTCTGGAGTAGCTATTTTAATGACCATACTTGAAGACCTAGCTAATAATGTAGAAGACCTAGAAGGGAATATAGTCTTTGCAGCAGTGTGTGATGAAGAAGGTAACTCCGGTGGTATGTTATCTGTAGTTCCAGAATTAGTTAAGCTAAAGGAAGAGGAAGGCTTTGACTATCAGGCAATAATAGATACGGATTATATGGCTCCAAGATTTAAAGGAGATAATAATAGGTATGTTTATGTAGGAACTGTAGGTAAAATCATGCCTTCCTTCTATATAGTTGGTTCTGAAGCCCATGCTGGAGACCCCTTTAGGGGCATAGACCCCAGCCATATAGCCTCTGCAATAATAGAGGAAATAAACTTTAATACAAAATACTGTGATGAAGCAGAAGGTGAAGTTACTGTACCACCTATATCCCTAAGGCAGCAGGACTTAAAACAAGAATACTCAGTCCAAACTGCAAAGTCTAGTTATCTATACTTTAACTTTGGAACCCATAAAAGTACTCCAGATGAAATAATGAAAAAGATAATAGAAGGTGCTAGTCTAGCTTTTCAAAAGGTAATAGATAATTTAAATATAGAATATGAAAAATATTGTAAGGCAAACAAATTCCCCTATGAAAAGCTTCCATGGGAGGCCAGGGTCATATCCTTTGCAGAATTATTGGAAAAGGTTAGGGATGAAAAGGGAGCAGAATTAGATGCTTTATTAGATAGGCTAAATAAAGAACTCCTTGAAGATGAAAGCCTAGACGAAAGGCTACATGCCTTGAAAATTGTAGAAGCTATCCATAATATTTGGTCGGATAAAAACCCAGTAGTCATAGCTTATTTTTCACCCCCCTATTATCCTCATATATATGTAAAAGGGGATACTGAAATAGAGAAGAACTTACTTAATGCAGTAAATAAGGCCATAGAAAGTACTGATACTAAGTATAATATCTTAATGAAAAAATTCTATCCATATATTTCTGACTTAAGCTATGGGGCTGCACCAAGGGAAAAAAATGCCATCGATTCCTTGAAGGATAATATGCCTGGTTTTGGAAGCAAGTATAGGCTTCCTTTAGAGGAAATGCAGGAATTAAACTTACCTGTAGTCAATATTGGCCCCTTTGGAAAGGACGCCCATAAATTTACTGAAAGGTTGGAAATCGATTATTCCTTCAGTGTAGTACCTAAACTAGTATATAAGACCATAGAAGAGTTATTGAAATAAATAAAAAATGCATCCTACAAAATTAGGATGCATTTTTTATTTAAGAATATAAGCTTACACCCTCAAGGACCCTCTAAAGCCTCTAGAGCTATAGAAGGAAGGGGCACTGTTATGGTATACGAATACGTGTCCATAGCGACGATCAGCAAAGAGAGCACCACCAAGTTTCCTAATATCAGCAGGAGTTTTTATCCAGCTGGAAGTTTTGGTATCAAACTCACCAAGCTTTTGCAATTCCCTATATTCTTCTTCATTTAAGAGCTCAATACCCATGGAAGCTGCCATATCAATGGCATTGCCTTCTGGATATACCCCCTTCTTGTTTCTCTCTTGCTCCCCTGAGTAATCATAACAAGTACTTCTGCGGCCCTTTGGGCTTTCCTTTGAGCAATCATAAAAGATGTATTCATTGGTCTCAGTGTCATAAGCAACGATGTCAGGTTCTCCACCTGTCATTTCCATCTGGTATAAGAACCATAGTTTTTCAGGATTTTTTTCCAATTTCTCCTGTACCTTGTCCCACTCCACCCCTTCATGTCGCTTCATATTTTCTTCAAACCGGGCCTTTAGTATTTTTAACACTTCTTCACGGTGGTCAGCTGATAAGTCTTTTCTCTTTTCCATACCCCTACCTCCTAAGGAATTCTTTCCTTCTCTTAAAATTATTCTACTATCTCAAATCTCATAGCTTCCATATTTAGACGAATTTGCTTTCCAACTGGA
>JAAYFT010000085.1 GCA_012728125.1 Tissierellia bacterium
AATCTTTTTAGCTGCTAACTTGGCGCCAGTATTGGCAAAGATATCACGTCCATGGAAGGTGTAGGAATAGGCAGCTTCAGGCCTACTATGGATTGATTCTTCTATTTCCCTAATCTCCTCTATCCCAATATATTTCTTTAAGTGGGTTAAGGTCCCATTATCAGGGGTGACTATATAGTGTTTTGTCTTAGTCTTGGCCACTACTGATTTTCTATTGGATCCTACTCCTGGGTCAACTACTGATACAAATACTGTACCCTCAGGCCAATATTGGACAGTTTGAAACAACCTATATGAAGCTTCCCAGATATTGTAGGGAGTAATATCATGGGTTAAATTGTAGATCTTCAAATCCATATCGACTTCATGGGCCACCCCAATCATGGCAGCCACTGCCCCATCGGATACTCCGAAGTCGCTTTGGAATACTAAAAGATTGTTCATCCTTTCCCCCCTTTAGATAAACGGATTATAAAACCTACTTTTGTTGATGAAAATTGAAACAAAAATGGAAAGTAAGAATATCAAGAAGGATATTAAGATGGCTATAAAGTCTTCCTTAGCCAATTTCTTAGAATTATACCAGGTTCTAGTCTTGTATTTTCCAAAGCCCCTTAAATCCATGGCATTGCTAATGGATTCAATCCTATCCATGGTTGAGAATATTAGGGGTATTATGATGACTAAGGCATTTTTAAACCTATCCACTAGCTTAGCCTTATGGGATAGGTCTAAGCCCCTTGCTTGTTGGGCCAAGGATATATCTATATATTCTCTTTGTATATCTGGAAAATACCTTAGGGTTAAGGATACTGCATAGGCAGCCTTATAATTAACTCCTACCCTATTTAGTGATGATGCAAATTCACTGGGATTGGTAGTTAATAGGAAGATAATTCCCAGTGGTATTACTGAAACATATTTTAGTGCCTTGGTCACCTGATACAATATTTGCTCTAAGGTTATGGTATATCTACCAAAAATCCGAACAAGCTCATGCCTAGTTCCATAGATTTTAACCCCTTCTTCTGGGGAGAATAAATAGGTTAAAACCATATTTATTAGTATAAATACTGCCACGTAAATAACCATTATCCTTATTTGAGAATACTTTATTTGGGCCATTTTCAACACATAGAATGAAAAGAGGGTTATGGCCAAAATCACCCTAATATCATAGGAAAACATAACAGCAAAGGTTAGTAGCAAAAAGCCAATTAACTTAGTTAAACCGGAAAGCCTATGAATAGGTGTGTCCAATATATTATAGGAAAATAGTTTATTGCTCATCTTTTGATTTCAACCACCTTTCATAGTCTATAAAAGTCTGTACAAATTTTGTCTCATCTTCTATTCCCACCATTTGGGCAAGGTTATATAGGGAAGTTTCCTTTAAGTTGGCAGCTTCTATGGTTTTCTTGTCTGTTAGTATCTTCGATGGCCTGTCATCTGCTACTATTTCTCCATCTGCCAGCACAATAGCCCTGGTAGTATATTCTAACATTAAGTGCATGTCATGGGTTATAAATATAATGGTAACCCCTAGGGAGTTAAGGTGTTTTAAAAACTCCATGATCTCAGAATAATGCCTATAGTCTTGTCCAGCTGTTGGTTCATCTAAGATTAAGATCTTAGGGTCTAATACAAGAATTGAAGCTATGGTTACCCTCTTTTTCTGGCCATAGCTAAGGGCTGATATGGGCCAGTCTATAAAGGGCAATAAGCCACATACTTTAAGGGCCTTATTTACCCTTTCCTTTATCTCCTCTTCGTCCATATTCCTAAGCCTAAGGCCTAGGGCTACTTCATCATAAATTAGATTCTTTGAAATCATCTGATTCGGGTTCTGCATTACAAATCCAATGATTTCCGCCCTTTCCTTTATAGTCTTGTCCTTTAAGTCTTCATCCTTGTAGAAGATCCTTCCCTTTGTATGCTTTTCAAAACCACATAGTATTTTGGATAAGGTTGATTTGCCTGCTCCATTTTTTCCTACTATGGCTAACATTTCCCCTTCATTTATGGTAATATTGATGTTTCTTAGTACTTTCCTTCTTGAATCGTAGGAAAAGTCAAGGTTTTCTATTTTTAGTAAAGGTTTTTCCTCTTTTATTTCCTCTTCTTTATCTATGGATTTAAACCAATTTTTAACCTGGTCTTTAATATCATCAGTTTTTAAACTATATAAGTGACCAGGCAATATTTCTTTAGTAACATTAACCCCAGCATATTTTAAGGCTGTAGTATATAGAGGCTCTCTAAGTCCATTGTCATTAAGCAAAGAAGAGGCTATTATTTCATGGGGATTCATATCTGCTACTATACGTCCATCATTGATTAAGATTACCCTATCGACATGGCGATGGAGTACGTCCTCTAGCCTATGTTCGATGATAATTATAGTCTTGTTTGAATCCCTATGTATCCTATCTATTATTTCTATGGCGGTCTTACCTGTGGCTGGGTCTAAGTTAGCCAAAGGCTCATCGAATAGGAGTATGTCTACGTCATTTACCATGACTCCACCTAAGGCAGTTCTTTGCTTTTGTCCACCTGATAAATCATAGGGTGAAGAAGTTAAGAAGTTCTCCATATCTACCATTTTGGCTACTTCTTTTACTCTTTCCTTCATTTGTTCTGTAGGCACCCTATCGTTTTCCAATGTAAAAGCCATGTCTTCCCCAACTGTTAAGCCCACAAACTGTCCATCAGAGTCTTGTAATACTGTACCTACAAATCTAGAAAGCTTAAAAATGTCCAAGTCCCTAGTTTCCATACCGTTTATTTTTAGGCTTCCTCTTATATCACCCTTATAAGAAAAAGGAATCAGCCCATTTAAACAGTGGCCAAGTGTACTCTTACCACTTCCACTTGGCCCGATAATGAGAACCTTTTCCCCTGAATAGATTTTTAAGTTAATATTGTGAAGTGTAGGTTCTGCTTGACTATAATATTGGAATGTAAAATCTTTAAATTCTATAATAGGTTTTTTGTTCATAGATGCCTCCAAGTTTATCTAGTTCTTTTTTATACTACCTTTCTTAGTTCTAGTTGATGCATATGCTATAAGGAAAAATGTACCTATTACTCCAGCACTGATTGCATTGGAAATTGCGGCTACTAATCCTTGTGCAAATACTAAATCAGTTGGTTCTTTATATATTAATATATCTAAGCCTGGTGCTACTAATAACCAAGCAATTGCATTACCAATGATTTGGATAATATTAAATTTAATAATATCCTTTGATTTAAACTCTCCTTCTTCTACCTTTGTATTCTTGTAAGCAAATCCAAAAATGAAGCCTGCAACACCACTAGCTATTACCCAGCTCCACCAGGGTGAGCCATATTGGATTGCATCGTTTAATGCATGTCCTATGAATCCTATAAGTCCGCCTGCAATTGGTCCATAAATAGTTGCAAAAAAAGCTGCTACACCATAAGCAGTCTGGAAAGATGTATTTGGAACAGGTGAGGGTACTTTAACATACATAAATAATAGCATAAAGATTGCAGCTCCCAAACCTGTTGCAACTATGGTTTTTGTTGATACTTCAAAATACTTTTTCATATTATTCCCCCTTTTAATTATTTCCTACACTTCACAAATTAACTCTAAATAGAATTAGTCCATTGTATTCGCTTACAGCTTTATTGTACTATATTACTATGACAATATTCAAGGGTTATAGACCTACAAAAAAGTATTAAGGCCTTGTTTTCCAACAAGGCCCTTCATCTTTTGTTTCTTAATTAGTTTTCTTTAGTTTAAGTTTATGTAGCTATAAAAAATATTATCAAAGGATTTTCATAACTACTATGATAAAGTATACCACATAACTTGTCCTATAAAAGAAGGAATTTTGTCCCAATCCATAGGTACATCTGTCCTATTTTATATCCCTATTCCTAATCCAATAGGCTGCAGCTTCTGTTCTATTTGATACATTAATCTTTTTAAATATATTGCTAACATAGTTGCGAACTGTTTTTTCTGATATGTATAGTGCAGCACCTATTTCCTTATTGGTCTTTCCTAAGCTCAACATTTTCAATATTTCCTTTTCCTTAGAGCTTAAGAGTGAATCTTCTGCAGAGCTAGTTTTTTCCTTCTTAATATTATTGAAAATAATATCTGTTACTGAAGAATCTAATACAGACTCCCCTTCATAGACAGATATAATGGTTTTAACTAGCTCATCAGCTTCAACATTTTTTAGTAAATAACCATCTACGCCAGACCTTATGGCTTCCAGTACCAAGTGGTCTTCTGTGTAGGCTGTTAGGATTATTATCTTTATATCTGGAAAGATATTCTTTATACTGATACAGCCACTAATACCGTCTCCGTCTGGCAGCTTAAAGTCCAGCAATACTACATGGGGCTTAAGTTCCCCTATCATATTAATGCCTTCATTTAAGGTTGCAGCTTCACCACATACGATTAACCTATTATCTAATTCCAATAATAGCCTTAAGCCTTCCCTAACTACACTGTGGTCATCAATTAATAAAACTTTAATCTTGTCTGACATATTTATCCCTCCCAAGGGACTATAAGTTGAATCTTAGTTCCACTATCGACGCCTTCTATATTCAATGATCCACCAATTCTTCTTGCCCTGGTTTCCATTGATTTAAGGCCCATATGCCTATCCTTATAGTTTATAGTCCCAATACCAATACCATTATCCAATATTTCAATATTTAAAAACTCTTCTTTGGCTTCTATGTTGATTTTGCCTTCAGTACCTTTCGAATGTTTAATGATGTTAGTAATTGCTTCTTGTATAATATAATATATTTGGGTAGATTTTTCAGAAGATAAGCTTCCGTAATTCAGAGAAAATTCACTGTTTAAACTTATCCTTATCTCTTGACTATCATTATATTTATTAATCATTTGTCGGATATTTTCATTTAGATCTTCAATTTCAATTGTTTCTAAAGTGGAAGAAGATATAAAGTTTCTTGTTTTATTTATGGCATTATTTATATCTTTTTTAATTTGGCTTAATAGGTCCTTATCATCTGGATTTTTCATTAAGTATTCTATTTTTAGACCTAAACCATATAAGTCTTGTATAATGCCATCATGTAATTCTATGCCTAATTTTCTTCTTGCTTCCGATGTTATCCTATGCTCTTCTAGCCTTTTTAACCTTTCCTTCTGTTCCCAACCAAAGGTATCAATAACTTTAATCAGTAAGCTATTTACCATGACCCCAACAGAACCCTTGACGATTTGTATGGGTATATGTAATGAGGACATTAATTCACAGTTTGCTAAGCTAGCAGGTAAGAAAATTATCTTACACAAAAATATGCCTTCTAATACCCCAAAGATTAAAAAAATCTTTGCTAGGGCCTTATACCTCTTTGCTATTAGGTAGGACTTGTTTTTCTCTATTCTTTTGGAATTCATATACAAGGCAATGGCTGAAATTACTCCACCAGGTAAGACCAATAAGTATCTTGAGATTATAATATTGTATTCAGGATTATTATCATGATAATCTAGGCCATAAGAGTAGATTAGCCATATATAGCCAATAAACCAGATTATATTGATAATCATTGGAATTATTAAGATATACTTTTTCTTCTTCCCCTTTATAGGCAAAAGTCTTAAGCCAAAATACATTAAATAAGCAAAAGAAATGGTTTTTAAGGCTTGTCTAACAATAGAGATAATAGGTTCATGGCCCATAAATATTTCATTCATTGTAAGCAATGACATCCATTCAGCTATACCATAGATGATGCCAAAATAACCTAGGTACTTCAATGACTTTACTAATGGCAGATTGGTTAATTCTGCACCCTTATCTTGAATGGAGAAGATCCCCATATTGATGAAGGCAAATCCATATAATAAATGTATAATAAAATGCACCTTTTCCATATAATTATCCCTTCTTTTTTATCCATTATGCCTTTGTCTATAGAATATCATAAAAATCAAGATTTATAAAGTGACTAGGTTGTTAT
>JAAYFT010000086.1 GCA_012728125.1 Tissierellia bacterium
CCATCAATGATGATATAAAAAATTTAACCATAGTAATTAATGGAATGTCAAAGGCATATGCTATGACAGGCTGGAGAATCGGATACTCTGCTTGCCATGAAGATATTGCCAAAGTAATGTCCAATATCCAGAGTCATGCAACTTCAAATCCTTCATCTATAGCTCAATATGCCAGTGTGGAAGGCTTATTAGGAGATCAGTCCTATGTTGAAGAGATGAAGAAACACTTTGAAGAAAGAAGAAATTATATGTACGAAACAATCAATTCCATAGAGGGCTTGAGCTGTAGAAAACCAGAAGGAGCTTTCTACATAATGGTTAACTTCTCACAATTGTTAGGAAAAAACATTAGAAACTATAATATTAATTCTTCTATGGATTTTGCTAACTTTTTACTAGAAGAAGGTAAAGTTGCAGTAGTCCCTGGAGTAGCCTTTGGCGATGATAATTATATTAGATTATCCTATGCAACATCTTTGGAAAATATTAAAGAGGGATTAAAAAGGATTAAAGAACTAATAGAAGAATAAATAGTGCAAAATAGTTTACATAATATAATTATGTAAACTATTTTGTTTTTTTGTTATTTTAAGTTTAGAATCAATCTATAGAATCCTGTTAATGTTAACTATAAATATATTACGTATACTAATATCTATTTACATCTGTGTTACAAATGCAAATACTAATTTATGTATTATTTTGATTCAAGTAAGAAATAACGGCCTTTTATTTTCGCTTATAAGGTCTTTAAAAACGTGTATTAATATAATTTATCAAATAATACTATAAAAACCCTTATAAAGCCAATTAAACCCCCAAAACATTGTTAGTCCATTAAAAACTGTAAAATTGCTTGATTTTTTTTAGGGTTAGTATAAGAATCGCCGAATTTTCAATCTTTGATCAAGTTCTTGATTAAACATGGTTTTTATGGTAAAATTTACTTAAATCATTAGTCACAAAATAACTATTTTGTGACTAAACATATAAAGAAGGGGGACAAAATGTATAATATACCAATAATACTTGAAGATTACTTAAATTATATGGAAACTATTAAGGGGGCTTCTCCTAACACTGTAAAGGAGTACTTCTATGATTTGCGTACTTTCTTTAGATATCTTAAGGTCAGGCATAAGCTAGTGGATCCTAGTGTGGAATTCAATGAAATTGATATCTCAGATTTAAGCTTAGACCATATAAAAAATGTAACTATACAAGACCTTCACGGATACATATCCTATGCTGATAAAAAAAGAGATAACGGAAATTTTGCCAGATCAAGAAAGGTTGCTTCTATAAGGTCCTTTTTCGATTACTTGTACTCTAAAGTCAATTTAATAGATAAGAATCCTGCAGAGTCTTTAGAATTTCCAAAGCGTGAAAATAGGCATCCCGTATATCTTACATTAGAGCAAGCAGAATTACTCTTAAATACTGTATTAGATAATAAAAATGAATTCTATAGAAAAAGAGATTACGCCATTATAATGTTATTTTTAAACTGTGGCCTAAGGCTTTCAGAACTATCTAACATAGATATGGATAAGATTAAAAATGACGATACCATATCTATTATAGGTAAAGGCAATAAGGAAAGAACTATATATTTAAATGAAGGCTGTATTGATGCCTTAAAAGATTATTTAAAGGTTAGGCCAAAGGATGTATTAGATGAAAAAGCTCTTTTTATAAGTAAAAGACGAAAAAGAATGAGTAACCGCGCTATCCAACATATGATAGATAGATATCTTGAAAAAGCAGGATTAGATTCATCAATTTATTCAACCCATAAACTAAGACATACAGCTGCTACATTAATGTATAAGTATGGCAATGTAGATATTAGGGCTTTACAAGCCATTTTAGGCCATGAATCAGTATCTACCACCCAAATATATACCCATATAGATAGCGAAAGGCTTAGAGACGCCATTAAGAGCAACCCATTATCTAATAGGACAAATAAAAAAAGCTAAGTCCTCCCTTAGCTTTTTTTCATTTGTATGAAGTTGGAATTTTGATAATATCTCCAGGATAGATATAACTACTGTCCATTCCGTTGAATTTCTTAATATCGTAAATTAATTTCTGCATATTGTCCCTTTCTGTTATATGTCTAGAAACTATAGTCCATAGAGTATCCCCTTCTACCACTTCTACTTCAAAATACTTAACTTCGTGGACTGAACTATAGGCTCTTTCTTTGGAAAATATTAGTGAAATCAAACCAAATATTAATACGAAAGATAGTGTAATAAAGATGCAAAATCTAGTTTTATTTACCACCTTATACCTTTTCATCATTTACACCTCACACATTTGTTCTGAACAGCTGTTCTAAGTATATTCTACTGAAACACTTGTTCATTGTCAATAGATTTTTGAAAAAAATTCGAACTTTTGTTTGATATTATTTTCTATCTATGGTATAATTATTTCAAATTAGTATTTACAATGAGTTAAGGGGTGTTAATATGTACGAAGATTTGAATCAAAAGCAGATTGAAATATTACTTTATATAAAATCAGAAGTACAAAGACAGGGTTATCCACCCTCAGTTAGAGATATTTGTAGAAGTTTAAACCTAAAATCTACATCAACTGTCCATAGCCATCTAAAAAAGTTAGAAGCCAAGGGTTATATTAGAAGAGATGCTACTAAACCTAGAGCAATAGAAATTCTAGATAGAGATGACGATTTCCTATTGGCATCTAAAAAGACAGTAGATGTACCTATAGTAGGAAAAGTTACTGCCGGTGCACCTATATTGGCAATTGAAAATATAGAAGATACCTTCCCTATTCCAGTTGAACTAGTTAAAGACCATGACGTCTTCATGCTAAAAATTCAAGGTGAAAGCATGATAGACGCAGGTATACTTGATGGAGACTTGGTATTGGTAAAAGAACAAAAAACAGCAAATAACGGAGATATAGTTGTTGCCCTATTGGAGGAAGAAGCAACAGTTAAAAGATTTTTTAAAGAAAAAGATAGGATTAGATTGCAACCTGAAAACCAATTTATGGACCCTATATATACCAATGATGTAACAATTCTAGGTAAGGTCATTGGTTTATTTAGAAGGATTTAAAAAAAGCAGGATTTTTCCTGCTTTAATTTTTTATCTTGCTAATATCTATTAAATTCTTTTCTATTAGGTTATTTAATGATTTTAATACTCCAAGCTTACAATGTTCATAAGTTAGTCCACCTTGATAGTATACAAAATAGGGCTCCCTCATTGGTCCGTCAGCACTAAGCTCAATAGATGAGCCTTCGATAAATCCACCCGCTGCCATTACTACCTTATCTTCATAACCTGGCATTTCCCATGCTTCTGGAACTACAAAGGAGTCTACAGCAGAGGCTGCCTGGATACCTCTACAGAATTCTACTACCCTTTTAGGACTATTTAATTCTACTCCCTGTATAATATCTGACCTGATATCGTCTATGTCCGGAACAACATTAAATCCTAGTCCTTTATAAACTATGGCTACTAATAATGCACCTTTAACCGCTTCAGAAACTATATGGGGTGCTAGGAAAAGCCCCTGTAAAGTAGTCCTTGTTGTACCAAAAGTAAGTCCACAGTCTTTGCCAAGGCCTGGAGCAGTTAACCTATTGGCTATTAATTGTACCAAGTCTCTTTTACCAACTATGTAGCCTCCAGCTAGAGCAATACCACCTCCTGGATTCTTTATTAAAGATCCAGCCATTATGTCTACACCAACATCTGTAGGCTCTAAATGCTCTAAAAACTCCCCATAACAATTATCTACCATAATAATAACTTCATTATTAACCTCTTTTATAGCCTTGACTGCAGTTTCAATTTCCTTAATAGTTAAAGCCCTTCTGTCACTATAACCTGTTGATCTTTGGATTAGCAATAATTTAGTATTTTCACCAATACTATCTAGGACCTTGTCTACATCGATTGAATTATTTACTAGAGGTATTTCCTTATATTTTATTCCATATTCCATTAAATTACCTGGTATATCCCCCTTTACACCTATTACCTTTTGTAAGGTATCATAAGGAGCCCCAGTTATTGCTATAAGCTCATCTGAAGGCCTTAGGATACCAGATAAGGTCAAAGTAAGGGCATGGGTTCCAGAAGCTATTGTGGGCCTTACAAGGGCATCTTCAGTATTAAAAACTTTTGCATAAATCTCCTCTACCTTTTCCCTTCCCACATCTCCGTATCCGTATCCTGTGGTCCAGTTAAAATCAGTGGAAGTTAATCTACATTTTTGCATGGCATCTATGACCTTAAATTGATTATATTCCTTTATATTATCAATTTCTTTAAACTTTTCTAGTATGTATTTTTCCCTTTCATTTACATAAGCTATTACAGCTTCATTTATATTAAATTGTTTACGTAATATATTTATAGTTAACTCATTCATTTTGATCACCTTTCTTAATTTATTTCAAATATATAAGTCTCTGTTTTCCAGAGACTTATACTCAAAGAATTAATTATCTAGTTCAATTTGTCTTACAGGTATAATAGTTGAAATTGCATGTTTATATATTAATTGTTGCTTATCTTCACTTTCTAATATGATTGTATAATTATCAAATCCCTTTACATAACCTTTTATTTGATAGCCATTTATTAGAAAAATCGTAATGCCGATATTTTCCTTCCTTACTTTATTTAAGAAAACATCCTGTAAGTTTATATTTTGCTTCAATTTAGACCCTCCTCCTTATTTTTTTGAGTTATCAATTATATGCATAACTAATTGGTCCATACTTGAAAACTCATCAACATTAACCCATTTTATTCTATTATCTCTTCTAAACCATGTCAATTGTCTTTTAGCATAATTTCTAGAACCTTTTTTAATATGTTCTATGGCTTCTTCTAGGGATATTTCACCTTCTAGATACCAAATTATTTCCTTATACCCTATTCCTTGCATAGATACAAGATCTTTGTGATAGCCCATCCTTAATAGATTTGATACTTCTTCAATAAGTCCTGCTTCTATCATTTTGTCAACTCTTAAATTGATCCTCTCATATAATTTTTCCCTATCCATATTAAGTCCAAACATCAGCAAGTTATATTTGTCACTTGGTTTTCTAAAATTGTTTCCTTGCTGAGACATAGGTTTACCTGTTACCTCGTAGATTTCTAGAGCTCTTATAATTCTTTTTCTATCCATTACATTTATTCTGTTATAACTCTCTTTATCAATTTTTTCCAGCATTTTATGAATATATTCATTTCCATGT
This sequence comes from Tissierellia bacterium, assembly GCA_012728125.1. GTDB lineage: Bacteria > Bacillota > Clostridia > Tissierellales > Tissierellaceae > JAAYFT01. Next base: position 5,264 of record JAAYFT010000086.1, read on the forward strand.
TCATCTGCTAAGTCTTCAAGTCTCTTTCTAATCTCCTCGTTTGGTGGCACCTGCGTAAAATTTAAATCATATACTAATGAATTAACATATAAACCTGTACCCCCAACTACAATAGGTAATTTGTTTCTAGTATTAATGTCTGCAATAACCTTCTCTGCCTGAGCTTTATAATCGGCAACTGTAAACTCCTCATTAGGATAAACTATATCGATTAAGTAATGAGGTATACCGTCCATTTCTTCAGGAGTTACCTTTGCAGTTCCTATATCCATGTACTTATATATCTGCATAGAGTCGGCAGATATGATCTCCCCATCTAATCTTTTTGCCAACTCGATGGATACAGATGTTTTACCACTTGCTGTGGGGCCAACTAATATAAATAGATTATCCTTATTAGTCATGTAATCATCCTTTTAAGTAATTCTTAAAAATGCTTTTTCTATATCTTTTTTACTAATTTCCAAAATAGTTGGTCTTCCATGGGGACAAGAATAAGGATTATTTGCTTCACTTAACTGTTTTAACAAGCTAATAATCTCAACTTTTCCTATACTATCCCCACTTTTAATGGCTTTGGTGCAAGCCATCTTCATTATCTTTTCTAATTTCATATCGTAATTGGTTTTTATACTATTAGTATTATCAAGTATATCAAAAAATAATTCTTTTAACCTTGGCTTTCCAAAGACTAAGGGAACAGCCCTAATTGCTACAGCATTGTTACCAAACTCCTCCACATCAAAGCCTAATTTATTGAAAATTTCCTTGTTCTCTAAAAAAATATTCATTTCCATATTGGTTAATTCAATAATCTCTGCAGCCAAAAGTTGTTGTTGCGCTATATTCTCATTTTTGTATTCCTCTAAATATTTTTCATATATAATTCTTTCATGGGCTGCATGCTGATCTATTAGGAGTATTTTGTTTCCATCTTCAATTTCCACTATTATATAGGTACTGAAAATGACGCCAATAGGCTTTGCTTTTAAAAATATGTTTTTATTGGTAATAGGCGAACTATCTTCTACATTAGTTACATCGACTTCAGACTCGATACCCTTTGGAAATTCCTCCTCTACTTCACGGGAAAAGAACGAATTAGACGCTAAAATATCTTCTTCAGCCCTATACTTGGTATCAATAGTAAGGTCTTTAAATATAATATCCTTTTCCTTAATCTCATCACTTAAGTTGTCTTCATAGGCTTGAAATAACAATGGTAGATTCTCTTCATCCTGCTTTTCCTTTTTTTCTCCAATATTCATTTTTGGAATAGATAGGGAAGGAAACAGAGAATATTCTAGCCCTTTTTCTAAAGTTGACAATATTTCTGCTGGATCTGAAAACTTAACTTCCTCTTTAGTTGGATGTATATTTACATCTATTTGACTTGGATCCACTTCTATAAACAGGATAAAACATGGAAACCGATTTAATGGAATAATTGATTTATAATATTTTTCAATAGTATTAGAAATACTAAAATTATTTACATGTCTACCATTAATATATAGATATTGATGGCTTCTGTTTCCCCTATATAGTTTGTTATTAGATATATATCCATAAACCTTTATTCCATTATCAGTAGTGTTTAGTTCAATAAGATTGTTAGAAAATTCCTTTCCTAAAATACTATAGATATGGGATTTTAAATTATTATTTTTTGATGTTTTTATTACGGTTTTTTTATCCTTTATAAACTTAAAAGAAATAGAAGGATTACCAAGGGCCATCCTATATACTATATTAGAAATACTATTAGCTTCTGCCAAATCTGATTTCAAAAATTTTCGTCTAACAGGTAAGTTATAGAAAAGGTCTCTTACTATCATAGTAGTTCCCTTTGGACAACCTATCATCTCTTTAGAAATCAATTCTCCTTCCTCAAGTATACCATGGACACCAGCCACTACGTCGTCTGTTTTAGTCATTATCTCAACCCTTGCCACATGACAAATACTAGCAAGGGCTTCGCCCCTAAAGCCTAGTGATTTAATTTTATATAAGTCTTCTATAGTGGATAGTTTAGATGTAGAATGCCTTCTAAAAGCCAGTTCAATGTCTTCTTCAGCTATACCATCACCATTATCTGTAACCCTTATATAAGTTTTTCCACCGTTTTCTATCTCTATTGTAATTTCATCACTATTGGCATCAATAGAATTCTCAACTAGCTCCTTTACTATTGAGGATGGTCTTTCTATAACTTCACCTGCAGCTATTTTTTCAATTGTTATATCATCTAATACCTTTATTTTACCCAATTTAATCACCCTTTAAAGATTTGGCATCTTTTTTTAGATCATACAGAATATTTAAAGCATCTCTAGGAGTTAAATTATCAATATCTAGGTTAATTATCCTATCTATATAATAATCCTTTCTATAGTCCATTAAATCTATTTGTTTCACTTCTTTAGCTACATTTTTACTCAAGTCTATTTCATGATTATTTTCTATTAATGACAATATTTCATTGGCCCTGTTTATGATCTCCTTATCAATGCCTGCAATTTTTGCAACTTCAATTCCATAGGACTTATTTGTACTACCTTCTATTATTTTTCTTAAAAATACTATACCATCGTCTTTTTTATCTGCAGCAATAGTCAAGTTCCTAATACAAGGATTCTTTTCTTTTAATTGGGTTAGCTCATGATAGTGAGTAGCAAACATAGTTTTAGCTTTTATATTTTTTATAATATATTCTACTACAGCCCAAGCTATACTTAGGCCATCATAGGTACTTGTACCTCTGCCAACCTCATCCAAAATAATTAAGCTATTTTTAGTAGCAGACTTTAGAATATTGGATACTTCTTTCATTTCGACCATGAAAGTACTTTCACCTTGGGCTAAATTATCAGCAGCACCAATTCTAGTAAATATCCTGTCTACAATGGAAATATCTGCAAAGCTTGCAGGTACAAAGGAGCCAACGTGGGCAAGTAATGTGATTATTGCCACTTGACGCATATAGGTAGATTTACCGGCCATATTTGGTCCAGTAATTATTTGAACCATATTGTCTTTATTATCTATATAAGTATCATTAGGAACAAATAGCTTCCCATCTAAATTGCTTTCTACTACTGGATGTCTTCCCTCCTTGATCTGGATTATTCCCTTATTATTAAGGCTAGGCCTTACATAATTATTTTTGTAGGCTACCTGACTAAAGGAGTTTAATACGTCTATAATGGAAATAATTTTTGCTGTGTTTTGAATCCGTTCTATATTTTCCTTAACTTGATTTCTAATATCTATAAAGATCTGGTACTCAAGGTCTAAGGATTTCTCTTCAGCGCCTAATATTTTACTTTCCATATTCTTTAGCTCTTCTGTATAATACCTCTCGGCATTGGCCAAGGTTTGTTTTCTAATAAAATAATCAGGAACTAAATTTATATTAGACTTAGTCACTTCGAAATAATAGCCAAATACTTTATTAAATCCAATTTTTAGATTTTTGATTCCTGTTTTTTCTTTTTCTTTTAATTCTAAAGAGCTAAGCCATTCTTTACCCTTTTCGCAAATCTCTTTAATTTCATCTAATTCCTCATTAAATCCCCTTTTAATTATGCCACCTTCTTTTATTGTTATAGGAGGGTTTTCTTCTATACTATTATCTATTAAGGTACAAATATCCTCTAGTGTATCTAGTCCATCACCGAAAGCTATTAATTCAGGATTTTGACAACCTTTCAGCAAGCGCTTAAAATCAGGTAAAACTGATATTGAGTTTCTTAAAGATAATAAGTCTCTAGCATTACAATTACCATAGGATATTTTACTACTTAACCTTTCTATATCGTAAATTTGATTTAGTAGGGATTTAACATCATCCATAAGTTCAATGTTCTGGACAAAATATTCAACTATATTCAATCGTTTTTCTATTTCTCTTATATCTATTAAAGGTTGGTCCAGCCATTTCTTTAATAGCCTTCCCCCCATAGACGTAGAAGTTTTATCTAGAATTCCTATAAGGGCACCCTTTCTATCCCTTTTTAAGATGGTTTCATGGATTTCTAAATTTGCTCTAGTATTAATATCTAAAATCATGTATTTATTAGGTTCATAGTAATTTAAATTATTTATGTGGTCTAAAGAAGACTTTTGGGTTATAAATAAATAATCTATCAGTTTCTTTATTGCAATGGTAGCTAATATTTTCTTACCAAGTCCCAATTCTTCTAAAGAAGTTTTATTAAACTGTTTTAATATGGTTGTTTCTAAATCCATATTTAAATCATCTGTACTGTAGATACTCATATATGGATCAATTGAGTTTCTTAAAACATTAATAAATTTGGTATTGGCGGTAAATTCTTCATTACAAATTACTTCAGAAGGAAATATTTTACCTAGCTCATCTAATAGAAAATCATAGGAACTTTCTTTTCCTCCTAAAAGTTCAGTTGTATACATCTCCCCAGTGGAATTATCTACATAAGCTATTCCTACGCCCAAATCATCTAAGTAAATGGAGGCAAGGAAATTATTAGACTTATCGTCTAGAATTGAAGTATCGGTAATTGTTCCTGGTGTAACCACCTTTATTACTTCTCTTTTTACGATACCCTTAGCGGTTGCTGGGTCTTCTACTTGTTCGCATATGGCAACCTTATAGCCTTTTTCAACTAACTTAGCTACATATCCATCTGCCACATGGTGAGGTATACCACACATGGGAGCTTTTTTATCCATGCCACAATCTCTTTGAGTTAAAGTTATTTCAAGCTCTTTCGAGGCTAAAATTGCATCTTCAAAAAACATTTCATAAAAGTCACCTAGTCTAAAGAACAATATGGAGTCCTTATACTCTTTTTTTATCTCCATATATTGCCTCATCATTGGTGTTAATTTCTCCAAAGACTTCCCTCCTTTTAAAGTAGGAAAAGGTTAAACTATAGTACCTTCTAATGTAAAGGTTTTAGCATTTTCTATCTTTACATTAACCATAGTTCCAATAAGATTCTTATCTCCTTTAAAATGAACAAGTTTATTACTCCTAGTCCTTCCTGTTAATACTTCAGGGTTGTTTTTACTTACTTCCTCTACTAAGACTTCAAAAGTCTCACCCACTAATTTTTCGTTTCTCTTCAAAGAAATTTCATTTAGTACTTCGGATAATTTTTGGAATCTTGCATGCTTAACTTTATCATCTATTTGATTTTCCATTCTAGCAGCCCTAGTACCTTCCCTTATGGAATATAGGAAAGTAAAAGCAGAATCATATTCCACTTCCTTAACTAATTCCAAGGTATCATTGAAGTCCTCTTCTGTTTCACCTGGGAAACCTACTATAATATCAGTAGTAATAGCAATATTTGGTACTGCCTCTTTAAGCTTTTTAATTATTAATAAGTAATCTTCTCTTGTATACTTTCTATTCATCTCTTTTAATATTCTATTACTACCTGCTTGAACAGGTAGATGTAAATGTTCACAGAGCTTATCTAAAGATTTATATGCTTCAATCAGTTTATCTGATAAATCTTTTGGATGTGAAGTCATAAACCTAATTCTTTCTATACCGTCGATTTCATTAATATCCTTTAATAAGTCTACAAAATCATAATCCCTATTTAAGCTTTTACCATAGGAATTAACGTTTTGACCTAGCAAAGTAACTTCCTTACATCCATTTTGAGCCAATTCTTTGATTTCATTTATAATGTTCTCTGGCTCCCTGCTAACTTCTCTTCCCCTTGTATAAGGAACTATACAGTAAGAACAGAAATTATTGCATCCAAACATAATATTGACAAAGGCCTTGAAAGAATACTTTCTATTGGCATCTATATCTTCTACTACTTCTCTACTATCCTCTAATACATCTACAATTGTTTGTCCAGTCTTTAAATGGTTGTTTATTAGCTGTGGAAGCTTGTGTATATTATGAGTACCAAAGATAATATCTACATGTTTATACTTTGAAGTAATAACATTTCTAATTTCTTCTCTTTGCATCATGCAACCACATATGGCAATAATTAAATCAGGTTTTTCTCTTTTTAATTGTTTTAAAGCTCCTAAATTGCCATATACTTTTACTTCAGCATTTTCTCTTACTAAACATGTATTGTATATTATAAGATCTGCATCTTCCATGGATTCAGTTTCTTTATAACCCATATTAGTTAAAATCCATGAAATCTTTTCAGAATCATGCTCATTCATTTGGCATCCATAAGTTCTTATAAAATAATTTTTTTGTCTTTTGTTCCTGTCCATCACAACACCTCATAAAATTTATTAATAAATACATTATAGCATAAGTCTAACCATTATTGAAACTTAAAACTACAATTGAAAATTCAAATTTTAATCATTAAACTAAGGAGAAAATTGGTAATAAATTTAACAAAATAATCATAAAAAGATGAAATAAATTGTAAATAGTGTATAATATATGTAGGAACACTAAGTAAAATGTTTAGTGTCTTTTTATAAATATAAAGGGAGGAGTGTTTTTATGAGCAAGCCTATTTTATCAGCACATTTTGAGTCCAGAACGCCTTCAGATGTTCGTTTAGCTCAAATGAGGTATGAAAAACGTGAAAAAAAACCAGAAGCAGTTATAAATGTAGCTATTGGTAACGTTTCTTTACCTACTAATCCTGCTATGAAAAAGAGGATGTTTGAATTAAATGGACCAGAAAGTCCATTTGCTAATGGAGTTATCCGTTATACAGGTACAGCAGGTACTGTTGAATGTCAAAATGCATTTAAAAATATTCTAAAAAGCGAAGGATTTAATGTGGACAACCTTCACGTACAAGTAGTAGACGGTGGTTCATCAGGAATGGAATTAGTCATACTAGGTGTATGTGGACCAGCTGGAACTGGTGAAAAGCCACTTATGATGATTGACCCAGCTTATACTAATTATATTTCCTTTGCTGAAAGAGTTGGACGCAAAACCATAACAATAAAAAGACAAATGGGTGAAGATGGTAAATTTAATTTACCCGATATGAATGAAGTTGAAGAATTAATTAAAAAACATAATCCAGGTGCACTTTTAGTTATACCTTATGATAATCCAACTGGACAATTCTATACTTATGATTTATTAAAAGACCTAGCAAAACTTTGTGTAAAATACAATATGTGGATGATAAGCGATGAAGCTTATCGTGAATTATACTATGTTGAAGGCGAAAAGCTAGTAAGTATTTGGGGACTTTCTGATGAAGATGTTCCAGGAATAGAAGGAAGAAGAATATCTATTGAAACTGCATCAAAGGTTTGGAATGCTTGTGGTTTAAGAATTGGAGCAGTAATAACAGATAATGCTGAATTCCACACTCGTTCAGTAGCTGAATATACAGCAAATCTATGTGCAAATGCAATTGGCCAATATATATTTGGAGCATTAGCTCACGAAAGTGAAGAAGACATTCTAGCATGGTGTAAACAACAAAAAGACTATTATAAAGATATAATAGTAAATGTTTATAATAGATTTAAAGAATTAGATCCAAACCTAATCGTTTCAAGTCCAGACGCTTCCATTTACTCAGTTATAGATGTAAGAAATGTTGTAAAACCAGGATTTGACTCAATAGACTTCGTACTTTACTGTGCTGAAAGAGGCTCTGTTGAACATGATGGAGTAGAAACTACATTACTTGTTGCTCCAATGAAAGGTTTCTATGATATTGAAAATGATGATGAAAATCCAGGCAGAACTCAATTTAGAATTTCCTTTGTTGAAACACCTGAAAATATGATGAAGGTTCCTGATCTATTTGTTAAACTATTAAAACAATATGAGGAAGAAAGATAATTATATTATATTAAATTAGGATGGGAAACCATCCTAATTTTTTTAGCCAAATATCCTTTTTAGAAATCCTCCTTGTTTTTCTTCAGCTTTTTTTAGCTTTTCTCTTAATTCAATGTTTTCAAAGGTTTTTTCCTTAACTTTCATTTTAAGTTTAGCATTCTCGCATATTAAAACATCTCTTTCCTTTGAATTCAACTCATTTCTTAACATGATTATTTCCTCTTTTAATTCCTCAATGAGTTTATTATTTATCTCCCTATTATTCTCAAAAAAGGATTCTAGCCGTTGGAAAAATTCCTCTTCTAAAGTAGTGCTAATCTCCCTTGCCAACTGATAAGTATCTAAGTCTGTCCTATTTATAGGTACAAGATCTCCATCCATGGCTTCTTGGTTATTCATCAATGTTTCTGGAGAAGCTAATATTAATTTTATTTGCTTATTGCTAAACCCCTTCTCCTGGAGACTTTTAATATATTGAATTAACTCAATTTCCTTATAGGTAAAATACCTATGATTTGAGTTGTTCCTAGGAATATCAATTTCAAATTCCTTTTCATAGTATCTTAATACATGAGGGGCATAGCCTGTAATCTCTGCTACCTCAGATATAGTATATTCCTTATTTATATCTAACATAATCAACCCCCTTTTCAACCCCAAAATAATTACTAATATTATATAGTTCTTTATAAATTCAATAAATCCTTTAATTTTTTTAATCTTTTTTCATACAAATTATTATAATACTATACATTTTCTAATAAATAATGCCAAAAAATACAAAGGATTGAGTTCTAAAAGAACCCAACCCCTAAATCTGACATTATTAATCTTTAATAGTTTTCGATTACATTAAATATTAATTTCATTTTCAAGAAATTTTATCAATAGTTTTAAGCAGTTAGTAATATCATTTTTTGAAGCCATTTCAACTGTTGAATGAACATACCTAGTTGGTATGGAGATTACTCCGGAAGGAACTCCCTCTCTGCTAATATGGATTGCTCCAGAATCAGTACCACCAAACTCTAAAACCTCCATTTGATAAGGTATTTCGTTCTCCTTAGCTATATTTACCAATAATTCCCTAATTTTGGGATGGCAAATAATAGAGTTGTCTTTCACTTTAATTGCAGCACCTTTATTTAATCCAACTGCAAATCTCTTTGCTTTAGGTGTATCACCATGGGCAGTAACGTCTAAAGCTATACCGATATCTGGGTCAATTTTGTAAGCAGCAGTTTTAGCTCCCCTCAATCCAACCTCCTCTTGAGTTGAAAAAACAAAATAGAGATCATTAACAGGGTTACTTATATTCTTTATAGCCTCTATGGCAATAAAACATCCAACCCTATCATCTAGATATCTAGTAAATACAACATTTTCATTCTCTTCAAAGTCAGTTTTATAAATACATATATCTCCTATACTTACCTTTTTCTCAGCTTCTTCCTTGCTAAAAGCGCCAATATCTATATACATGTTTTCTAATTTAAGTTTAGATATATCACCTACAGGCTCGTGGTATATTACACCCACAGTACCATTTTCAAAGACAACTTTTTGACTAATAGATATATAAGGAGATATACCTCCTACATTTGTAAACCTTAGGAAACCTTTGTCATCTATATCTATTATCATCAAGCCAATCTGATCCATATGGGCGGAGATCATTACTTTTTTTCCATTGCCTTTTTTCCTTGCTATTAGGTTGCCTAAACTGTCTACTTCTATCTCATCTACATAATCTTTTATTTCATTTTCTATATATTCCCTGATTGGTTTTTCATTACTTGCTGGACCATAGATACCAACTAACTCCTTTAATAAGCCAAAATTAACATTCATTATAATTCCTCCTTTTTAAATTGGGATAAAACTTCCTTAAGTAAAGCATAAGTATTATCATAGTCTTTTTTGCTCATTACAGATGCTGGAGAATGTATATATCTACATGGTACAGAAATAGTAGCTGTAATTGAGCCCTCTCTAGTGGTATGAATCTTACCAGAATCATTTCCACCCATGGAAGTCTTCCTAAACTGATATGGAATATTATTCTTTTCAGCAATCTCTACTATCTTGTTTCTAAGATCTTTATTGTAAATGGTAGTCCTATCTATTAAGGAAATGGCGGGCCCCTTATTTAAATAAGTGGGAATTAAATGTGTATCAAGTTTAGGCATATCATAACATAATGTACCTTCCAATATTATTGCATAGTCAGGGTTAACTTCAAAAGCTGCTGGACCTGCACCAACTAATCCCACTTCTTCCATAACAGTGAATACAGCATAAAAAGAAATATCTGTTACCTCTCTAATTAATTTTATTAATAAGGAACAGCCTACCCTATTATCTAAAGCCTTTGCTTTAATAAGTTCTTCCCCAAACTCAATATATTCAGAGTCAAATATTGCGTAATCACCAACGCTTACATATTTTTCAGCTTCTTCCTTAGACCTAGCACCAATATCTATATAAAGCTCTTCAATATTTAATGCCTTAGTCCTTTCATCAGGTTTCTGCAAATGAATAGGTTTAGCACCAATAACTCCTGGTAGCTTATCTTTACCAACTAAAACAGGTTTTGATACTAGAATTCTCTTGTCAATACCTCCTACGGTCATGAACTTTAGAAAACCGTCATTGTCTATATCTTTAATCATTAAGCCTACTTCATCCATATGGGCTGTAACCATTAGCTTTTTGCCAATATCTTTACCCTTCTTATAGGCAATTATATTCCCAATTCTGTCTATTTTGTAACTGTCAACGTAATCTTTAATTTCAGAGATAATTAAATCCCTTACCTCCTTCTCATTGCCAGATACACCTGAAGCTTCAGTAAGTTCTTTTAATAGCATAGTAATCCCTCCAAATTCTCGTTAGATATGGAAGCTATAAAGAAAGCCAATAGTTTACCAGTATTTTTTATATCTTCCATGTCCAGTAATTCTACAGAAGTGTGCATATATCTCAATGGAATTGATAAAAGTAATGAAGGAATTCCATCTCTAGTAATCTGCATTGCCCTAGCATCGGTTCCAGTTGGACCTGGGGTTACTTCTATTTGGTTTGGAATATTATATTCTTTAGCTATTTTTACTAGTTCTTTTCTTAGATTAGGATGTATATTCCCGCCTAAGGTAATAGCTGGACCTTTTCCTAGTTCAACTGTGGATGCCCTAGGTAACTCTGGAGTTGCTCCAAACCCTACATCAATGGCAATTCCAATGTCTGGATTGATCTTATAAGTACTTACTAAGGCTCCAGCCATACTAACCTCTTCCTGAACAGTTGTAACAAAATATACATCTACTTCATGATTAATTTTATTTAGCTCTTTCATACATTCATATAAGGCAGCTACGCCTGCCCTATCATCTAAGGCCTTGCCTGCTATTCTATTTCCTAAAAAATTCTTTATATTTCTTCTTATAGTAATAGGATCCCCAATGCTTACTAGCTCTTCAACCTTATCTTTAGGATATCCTATATCTATTATCATATCTTCCATTTTTATTGCCTTATTATGTTCTTTAGGTTCCTGAAGATGAGGTGGTTTTGAACCGATAACACCAAATAAGTCTTCTTTTCCATGGACAATAACTTCTTGCCCTAGGATAGTCCTTGGATCTATACCTCCTACATTTGTAAACCTAATGAAACCATTTTCTTCAATATCCTTAACCATAAATCCTATTTCATCCATATGGGCAGCAATCATGATTTTAATACTTTTTTCATTATCTTTATATGTACCTTTCTTCACTCCAATTACATTGCCTAATTTATCAACTGAAATATCATCAAGATATTTATCAAAAGCTGATATTATAGTGTTTTGTAATGGGTATTCAAAGCCAGATACACCTTTACCATTACTTAATAATTCTAAAAAAACTTTAGTTTCCAAACTTTACCCTCCTTATACAATTTTTTTATAAAAAAATGTTCTTACAGGTCTAAGCTTATACTTCTCAGGCATAATAATCTGTTCAGTACTTCCTACGAATAATATTCCATCATCATTTAGTGAATTGTAGAACTTAGAATACAATAATTCCTTAGCCTCTTCTGTGAAATAAATCATCACATTCCTACAAAGTATTAAATCTACATTGGTAGGAAATCTATCTTTTAGTAAATCCATTTTCTTAAATTCAACACAGCTCTTTATATCATCAGAAATTTTATAAGAGTTTTGAATCTTTGTAAAAAACCTATTCTTAAAATCTAGGGGTAAATTTTCCAAGGCTTTTTCATTATATAAACCAACTTTCGCCTTATTCATGGCTTCCTCGTCAATGTCTGTAGCCAATATTTTTATCTCCTTCAGTGGAAAGAATTTGGTCATCAACATAGCCAATGAATATGGCTCCTCTCCTGTTGAACACGCTGAACTCCATAGGGTTAATTTTCTCCTATTGCTTAATAGTGAAGGGATTATGTCCTTTTCTAACACATGCCATTGGTTTGGATTTCTATAGAATTCTGATACATTAATTGTCAAATAGTTTATAAATTGTTCAAGAAGAGCTTTATCATTTTTTAATCCCATAAAATAATCATCAAAATCCTTAAAATTATTCCTAGTTAAAAGGGAATGTATCCGTCTTTTCATTTGCTTTTCTTTATAATAATTTAAATCAATATTTATTAACTTATTAATATTGGTTTTAAAAACTTCATATTTATCCATTGAATACCCCCTATATCAAAATTTGCCCCAAATGAGTATAGGGCTTTAATGCTATTATACATTAAAACCCTTTCTAAATTAAGCTCAATTTAATTTTTTTCTATAATATCGCCAATAGTAACATCAATTTCTTCCTTTTCTACAGGTAAACTTTCCTCATTTTCATTTTCCTCTGCTTCTATAGCATCTTTTAGGCTTAAGCTAATTTTCTTATCTTCTCCGTTGATGTCTATGACTTTAACTTTTATCTTATCTCCAATATTTAATACATCAGAAGGCTTGTTCACATGTTCCTTTGAAATTTGAGAAACATGAAGTAATCCATCTACTCCTTCTTTTAATCTTACAAAAGCACCAAAGTCTAATAAATTAACTACAATACCTTCTACTATATCACCAATACTTACATTTTTAGAAAAAGCCACCCATGGTTCTTCCACAGTTTGTTTTAATCCAAGAGAAATTCTATTCTTTTCTTTATCAAAGGATAAAACCTTAACATTTACTCTTTGGCCTTCTGTTACTACTTCTGATGGATGTTTTATTCTATTCCAGGACAAATCCGATATATGAATTAAACCATCTACACCACCTAAATCAACAAATGCACCAAAATCAGTTAATCTTTGAACAACACCTTCCCTAATTTGATCTACTTCAAGGCTTTCCCATAGCTCTTTTCTTTTATTGTTTAATTCTTCTCTTTCAACTTCTTTTCTAGATAAAATAATTCTTCTTCTACTTCTATCAAAATCTATTATTTTGGCTATTAAAGTCTTACCTTTATAAGGATTTAAATCTGATACGTAATTAAGTGATATTTGGGAAGCAGGCATAAATCCATTAATTCCATGAACTAAAACTGAAAGTCCACCTTTTACAACATTTAATACCTTACACTCTACTCTTTCTTTTTCTTTATAGGAATTTTCAATAATATCCCAGCTTTTAAACTCATCTACCCTTTTAGTAGATAATACTACATTGCCTTCACCATCATCTAATTTAACTACATATACATCTATTTCATCTCCCTGGTTAATCAAATCCTTAGGATTTACATCAGGGTCATTTGATAACTCATCTTTAGTTATGATTCCGTCTGATTTATAATTAATATTAACCATTACTTCATTATCTGTAACGAAAATTACCTTACCTTTTACTATATCTCCTCTTCGAATCGTAGTAAATGAACTTTCAATTGCCTCTAGCATCTCATTATTATTAATATTCTCCATTATTTCAATAACCTCCTTAATTATCCAATCAGGTGTAGAAGCACCTGCTGTTATTCCAATTTTGTTAAATTTTTTTAGTTCCTCTAAAGGTAGTTCATCCTTTGTTTCTATATGATATACATGTTCGCAATACTTTTTGCTTATATCAGCTAATTTTTTTGTATTGGAACTATGATATCCTCCTATTACAATCATAGCATCTACTTTTTTTGCCACTTCTTTACATGCTTCTTGACGTTGATTAGTAGCATTGCAAATGGTGTTAAATATTTTGACTTCGTCACCTTTATCCTTAACAATATGGGATAAGGTTATAAATTTTTCCTGGGTATTAGTAGTTTGAGAAACTACACATACTTTATCCATTTTAGGAAGATTTAATGCTTCCTCTTCTGAGTTTATAATAAAGGCTTCGTTGTTACACCAGCCATTTATTCCAATTATTTCAGGGTGATTTTTATCTCCAACTATTACTATATTATATCCCTGTTTATGAAATTCTTCAACCTTCTTATGAACTGATTTAACATAGGGACAAGTACTGTCGATAATATCAAGATTTTGCTCTACCATCTTGTCCACTACTTCCTTGCTAACTCCATGAGACCTAATAACTACCTTACTATTATTTATTTCACCAATTTCACCAATTTCATCAATTGTTTTTAATCCCTTTTCTTCGAATTTCTTAACAGCTTGTGGATTATGAATGAGAGGTCCTAGAGAATATATTTTATCATCAGAATTCTTAAGTTCTTTCTCTGTCATTTCTACAGCCCTTTTTACGCCAAAGCAAAAGCCTGCTTTATCTGCTAAAATAATTTCCACTACTTTTCTCCCCTTTGCTTAATTGAATATATAGATTTTAATATATCTTTGCTTACTAAGAGGTAATCCTCTTTAGAAACTCTTTTATCATGATATTGAGAAAGGTCTATTATTCCTCCAAAATAAACATTAATTCTGCTAAAAGGCTTATAATTTCCCTCTATAAAAACCGGTAAAACATTAGCCTTTGATCTAAGAGCTATTAATCCAACTCCAGGCTTAGCATTTTCTAAATCAATGGTTTTTACCCTTGTCCCTTCCGGGAAGATGCCTAAAACACCATGATTTTTCAAAACATTAAGAGATTTTTTGAAAGTGGATAAATCAGCTTCATCCCTGTCAACGGGAAAAGCACCTAATTTACTCAAAAAAAAGGCTGGTATTTTATATTTAAATAGTTGCTTTTTGGCCATCCATGAAATCTGTCTAGGATATACAAGGGCTATTATAATAGGGTCAAAATTATGAATATGGTTAGAGCATATTATGAGATTTCCCTGTTTAGGTATATTTCCCTTACCATATACATTAATTCTATATATTATCTTAAATACTGCAGTTGCAATAGCCTTGATAAAATTGTAAAAGGACATTAGCTATCACCCTTAATTATAGAAATAATTTCATTGACACATTCATCAACTGTTTTTCCAGTTGTATCTAAAAGGTAAGCATCCTGGCTTTTTACCAGTGGGGAAATCTCTCTAGTTGAATCTATCCTATCCCTATTTTCTATTTCCTTTTTTATATCTTCATATGAAATTCCTTCTTCGCCTTTTTCAATTAATTCCTTATATCTTCTTCTTGCCCTTTCTTCAACACTGGCTACAACAAAAAACTTAAAGTCTGCATTTGGCAAGACTACGGTTCCAATATCCCTACCATCCATGATTACCGATTTGGTCTTAGCTAGTTTCTGTTGAATTTTCACCATTGCCTCTCTTACTTCTTTTATTTTAGCAATATACGAAACATTTTTGCTTATTCTGTTTTCTCGAATCTCTTTATCTACATTCTTATTATCTAAATATATATGATTATTCCTAAAATCAATTGAAGTATTTTCAATAATAGACTTAACATCTTCAGTGGACTTGGGATCTAGTCCCTCGTTTAATACTTTCAATGTTAAGGCTCTATACATGGCACCAGTATCTACATATTCTATGGACAATATTTCAGCTACCTTTTTTGCAATTGTACTTTTACCAGCGCCTGCTGGTCCATCTATGGCAATAGTAATTTGTTTATCTAACATTGACTTCCTCCTAAAATAAAGGATACAAAATAATAACCACCCCTGGGTGGCTTATGCTTTATACGACAAATCAGGTCTTAATGCTTTAGCATCTTTCAAATATATATGTTTAACATCCTTTTGCTCCATATCAGAATTATATAAAACCATAACCCTAATACATTTCCTTAAGCTTCCAACAACATACATTTCATTAAAACACATTAGTGCAGCATTTAAGTAACCTAACTGTCTAGCAGCCTTCGCTGGATATGCTTTATCCAAATCAGAAGTACAAGTAAAGATTATACTTATGACCTTATCTCTATCAATATTATTGTTTTTTTCAATTACGCTTAGTAAGTCTCTTGTAGCTTCCAATATATTATCAGCAGTATTATCTTCAACGGTGGTAGCTCCTCTAATAGCTACGGTACTCATAATATCACTCCCTATTAATTATATATTAAATCTTATATCTAAACAAGAGATTTTAATATAAATTAAATATTACTTCCTGCCAAATAGCCTGTAGAGTAAGCGATTTGTAAATTAAACCCGCCCGTTAAAGCATCAACATCTATAACTTCTCCAGCAAAGTATAAACCAGGGATTATTTTAGACTCCATAGTAGAGGGATTTATTTCCTTTACATTGATGCCACCCGAAGTAATTATTCCCTCTTCTATCGGCCTTAAGGACTTAAATGTTAAAGGAAAGTTCTTGATACAATTTACTAATTTCAATCTCTCTTCCTTAGTAATTTGATTTATAGGTTTTTCTTCTTGTATTCCTGTTAATCTAATAATTATTGGGATAATCTTTTTAGGCAATAAATCATCTAGCCCATTTTTTATCTGCTTATTATTATTTAGATTGAAATCCCTTAATAACCTACTATCAAGTTTCTTCTCATCTAAGGCTGGCTTAAGATCAATAAAAAAATGGATTTTTTCATCTAAATAATTGTGTAGATAATTGCTCATAGAAAGTACAATTGGACCAGATATTCCATAATGGGTAAAGAGCATCTCGCCAAATTCTTCATAAAGTTTTTTATCCTTAACCTGGGCTCTCAAGGTTACATTTCTAAGGGATAAGCCTTGTAGATCTTTAACCCAATCTTCTTCAATTTCAACTGGAACTAAAGAAGGCATTAAGTCAGTAATCGTATGACCAAAGTTTTTAGCAAATCTATAACCATCACCAGTTGAACCAGTCCTAGGATAAGATTTTCCTCCTGTAGAAATTATTATTTTATCAAATGTTATCTCATCCTTACCTATTACAACAACAAATTTGTTATCCTTCATATATATGTAATCAACCTTCGAATTCAACAGTAGTTTTACATTATTATTGGTTAAAAATTTTTCTAAGGCCTTTATAACATCAGAGGATTTATCACTGACTGGAAATACCCTATTTCCCCTCTCCACCTTAGTTTTAACTCCTAAGCTTTCTAACAGGTATATTATATCCCTGTTATTGAAGCTATAAAAACTACTATAAAGAAAGTTTTTGTTTCTCATTACCTTATCAAAAAATTCCTCTATTGGTGCATTGTTAGTAATATTACATCTACCTTTTCCAGTTATAAAAAGCTTTTTACCTATTCTATCATTCTTTTCAATTAAGGTTACATCTTTTCCTCTAGATCCGGCAACACCAGCAGCAATTATGCCTGCAGGTCCAGCACCTATAACTCCTATTTTTTCAATCATTGTTATAACTCCTTTAAGTGTGATGTATCGTTTAATAAGGTTAGGACATTATTATATTTCCTACACTCAACAATACTAAGGGAAACATTTCTTAATGAAATATTTTTATAAAAGCCATTACCAATACCTAATAAATTCAAAATAATTATTTTTAAGCTTGCACTATGAGAAACAATTGCAATATTTTTATTTTTGTTTTCAGTTATAATCTTATCTACAAACGGCATAACCCTATTTTTTAAGCTTTCCAATGTTTCAGCTCCTTCTAATGTTAATTTATCTGGGCTTTTCATCCATATTAAATATTCCTCTGCATATTTATCTTGAATTTCTTCTAATGTTAACCCTTCCCATAAACCAAAGTTTATTTCTCTGATTTCCCTGCTTTCAATTACTGGCTTATTAATTATGCTGGATATGATCTCAGCTGTTTCTAAAGCCCTAGACAAATCGCTACTATATATTATATCTATATCTTCATCAATTAATCTTTTGCCTATTTTTTTTGCTTGTTCCCTACCTAAATCAGTAAGTCTTGCGTCTTTTTGACCCTGTACTTTAGATAAAATGTTCCATTCAGATTGCCCATGCCTTATTAGATATAATCTAGTCAACAATATCCCTCCTACTTTATTATGTATTAATATTATAGCAAATATGAATTAATTACAATTATATCATTTATGATAACATTTAATATGATATCTTGGCAAAAAAATAAAGCGATAAAATCGCTCTATTTATTTATTGTCTAAATCAGAATCATATACATTATATTTATTCCAAATTCTTTCCAATTCTTCGAAACAAGTAGTAATATTTTCCCTTTTTTCTAAACCTATTGCAACAATTAAGGCGTTTATTAAACTCATAGGGGCTACTAAGGAATCCACAAAGGAAAGCATATCGCTAGTTGCTGTCAACGCAATGTCAGAATATTTTGCTGCAGGTGATATTAGACTATCAGTTATACTAATAATCTTACATCCTCTTTCCTTGCAAAAGTCTAAGGCTTCTAGAGTTCGTCTCGAATATCTTGGATAACTAATACCTATGATTACATCTTCTGAGTTTGCCCTAAGTAATTGTTCAAAAACATCATTGGCGCTAGATGTAACTACTTTTACGTCCTTGAATAAAAAGCTTAAGTAAAATCCTAAATAGCCTGCTAAAAACGATGATGATCTTAAACCAAGTATATAAATATTTTTAGCCTTAAGTATCAAGTCAATAGACTCCTGAAAAGCCCCCTGACCTATTTCATTAATTGTTTTTTGAATATTTTCCATATCCTTTTCCATGACCTTTTTTAATGCGCTTTCTTTATTAGAGTATTGGCTTGCCATGGACAATCTTTGTACTGTCGTCAATTTATTTTTAACCAGCTCTTGTAGTTGTTTTTGTAATTCCTTGTAACCATCATAGCCTAAGGTATGAGCAAATCTAACAACAGTTGATTCACTGACGCCAACTGTTTCTCCTAAACTTAATGCAGTCATAAAAGCAGCTTTGTCATATTCATTGATAATATATTCTGCTATTAGTTTTTGCCCCTTAGTAAAACTATTAAAGTCTCTTTGAATTTTCTTAATTAAATCTACATCCATGACCATAACACTCTTCCTTATGATTTCTAATTAAATTGTATCCTTCTTCTAAAGCCCTTATATTTAATTCCTCCGTCCCTCTAGGTATTCTATTGCAAACTGCTTTTTCCAATGAGGCCTTTGATACAATTTTCGTTATTTCATAAATAGTACCTAAGGCAATTACATTAGATACCATAGGATAACCTAAGGAATTCATTGCTGTTTCAATTATAGGCACTACATATATAGTTATATCATCTCTGGCAGGTATATTGGGGATTGATTTGTCCATGATTAAAATTCCATTAGGCTTTATTGATTCATAGTACTTATCGCATGCAGCCTGTGTAAGAGCTAGCATTAAATCGCATTTATTTACTTTGGGAAAGTTGATCTCCCTACTACTTATAATTACTTCTGCCTTACTTGCTCCTCCTCTAGCTTCTGGTCCGTAGGATTGAGACTGGACAACATTTAAACCATCATATAAGGCTGCTTCAGCCAATATTATTCCAGCTAAAATAAGTCCTTGGCCACCAGATCCAGTTAACCTCAATTCTTGATGTAACATATTATACCCCCTTAGAGAAAGAATCTATAATTCTTTGATACTCTTCAGTATATTCCGGTCTATTGCTTTTATATATTTCCCCGACAACAAACTTCCCTTCTCTTTGCTCTTCAGATAGCTTATCATAGGCAGCAATATTTATTGCATTTTCCTTTAGATAGACCATCATATCTACAGCTTCTCCCTTTCTATTTTTCCTACCGTAATAAGTGGGGCAAGTAGTTAAAGCTTCTATAAAGGAAAAGCCCTTATTTTTTATTCCATTTTCCACCTGCTTAATTAACATATTAGTAGTAAATATAGTACTTCTGCTAACATAAGTAGCACCTGCTGCTTTAGCTAACTCGCAAAGATCAAAATTTGTATCTATATTGCCAAAAGGTGCTGTAGTTCCCTTATCCCCTGTTGGAGTAGTGGGTGAGTATTGACCACCAGTCATTCCATAGGTGTTATTGTTAAATACAATTGTTGTTATATCTATATTTCTCCTTGCTGCGTGAATTAAATGATTACCTCCAATTGCTGAAGCATCCCCGTCTCCTGTAATAACTATTACATTTAAATTGGGCTTAGCTAGTTTTATACCAGTTGCAAAAGCTAAAGCTCTTCCATGGGTTGTATGAACTGTGTTAAAATCTAAATACCCTGAAGCTCTTGAAGAACATCCTATGCCAGAAACAACACAAATCTCATCCTTGTTGAGACCTAAATTGTCAATAGCCTTAACAATTGCCCTTGTTACTATACCATTTCCACAACCTGGGCACCAAATATGGGGCAAATTCTCAGTTCTAAAATATTCTTTAACTAATTGACTAGGCATATTAAACCTCCTTAACAAAATCAACAATTTCTTGAGGTGTTATTAAATCTCCGTTTACTCTGCCAAATCTGTCTACCTTAGTATATTTACCTGCTACCCTATCTACCTCCAAATAGTATTGACCAAGATTCATCTCTACTACGACTATACGACTTACTTTTTTAGCTAGTTCAACAAGCGGCTTATCTGCAAGTGGCCATATTGTAATAGGCCTAAATAATCCTGCCTTAATTCCTTCCTCTCTTAATGTATCTACAGCTGATTTTGCAGCTCTTGCAGTTGACCCAAAGGCAACTATAGCAATATCTGCATCATCAAGCAAGTATTCATCCGTTTCCACAATATCATCTTTATTATCCTCTATTTTCCCTATTAATCTTCTAATCAGTTCTTCGGCTATTTTACCATTATTGGTTGGAAAGCCTGTTTCACCATGGACTAAACCTGTGACATGAAACCTATACCCTTCACCAAAACCAGCCATCTCAGGTACAATGTCTCCTTCTTTTACTTTATATGGCTTATATTCTTCTGTTAGGCAAGTTGGCTTTTTCCTATTATATATTTCAACTTCGCCTTCATTTGGCAATTCAATACTTTCCCTCATATGACCGATTACTTCATCTAACAGTAGTATAACGGGGGTCCTATACTTTTCTGCAAGATTGAAGGCTTTAATTGTGGTATAGTAGATTTCTTTTACTGACCAAGGATATAATGCAATGATAGAATGATCTCCATGGGTTCCCCATCTAGCTTGCATAATGTCTCCTTGTCCAGGTGCAGTAGGCATCCCTGTACTAGGTCCACCTCTTTGAACATTTACGATTACACATGGTGTTTCTGTAATTACAGCATATCCTATTCCTTCCTGTTTCAATGAAAAACCAGGACCGCTTGTGGCAGTCATAGATTTAGCACCTGCTATTGAAGCGCCTATTACTGCAGAAATACTAGCAATTTCATCTTCCATTTGAATAAACTTTCCGCCTACTTTAGGTAGCCTCTCTGCAGATATTTCAGCAATTTCAGTAGAAGGCGTTATTGGGTATCCAGCATAAAATTTCATGCCAGCCGTTATAGCAGCTTCTACACACGCTTCATTCCCCTGCATTAATTTCACATTTCTCTCAATCATATTATTTACCTCCCAAATAGATTGCAAAATCTGGACACCTAAGTTCGCATTGGCCACATTCAATACAGGATTCTAAATCCTTTATATTAACTTTTCCATCTTTTATCTCAAGTACATTTTTAGGACAAAAGGCAACGCATATCCCACATCCTTTACACCAGTTCTTTTCCACTATAAGAGAAGCTTGTGTCTTTGTTGACAATTTAATTCCCCCTTCATAATATCCTCAATTTTATAATAACAAAGGATATTATCTAATGCAAGATTTATTTCATTTTTGTGAAATTTTATTAATTTTTGCAAGTTTAGTTTCATATCCAGTCATTTTCAAAAAGAAACAAGCCCAAATATTAGGCTTGTTATACTGGATAAACTTTATATTCTTCATTTAATAATTCATGGTCTATTTTATACTTGCTTGCCTGTCTTTTCTTGAAAAATTCCAAGGCCACTTGGGGAAATAGTGCATAGGTTAGAACATCTTCATCTTGTTCTATATATTCTTTAATCTCTTTTTTATATTCTTCTAATTGAGGTTCCAATAGATCAGCTGGTCTACCTGTAAATACCTCTTCATCGCCTATTATTTTCTTCTTTATATCTTCTGATATTGGCATAGTAGGTTTTCCATATAAACCTTTAACATAATTTTTAGCTTCTGTTGGTATCATCTTATATCTTTCACCCAAAACAACGTTAAACACTGCTTGAGTTCCAACCATTTGACTCATTGGCGTAACTAGGGGTGGATATCCAAAATCTTCTCTGACTTTTGGTACTTCTTTCAAGACTTCTTCCAGCATGTATTCCTTGCCTTGAGTCTTTAACTGTGACACCAAGTTAGAAAGCATTCCCCCTGGAACCTGATATATTAATGTATTTACATCTACACTTAATACTTTTGAATTCAGTAACCCTTCTTCTATATATTTTTCCTTTAATTTCTTAAAATAATCTGAAACCTCCAATAGTAACTCCAAATTTATATCAGTAGGATAATAGGGTGAGCCCTTTAAGCCAACAATCATAGGCTCTGTAGCTGGCTGTGATGTCCCATTACCCATTGGTGATATGGCAGTATCTATTATATCTACACCCGCTTCTATGGCTTTCATATAGGTCTGATTAGCAATCCCACTGGTAAAATGGGAATGTATCTCTATAGGAACTTTTATCTTTCTTTTCATTTCCTTAACTAACTCTTCTGCAGTATATGGTAAAAGAATTCCAGACATATCCTTAATACATATTGAATCCACGCCCATTTTTTCCATTTCCATAGCCAAATCCACATAGTACTCTATATTGTGAACTGGACTTGTGGTATAACAAATGGCTCCTTGAGCATGGCCTCCATATTTCTTTGTCGCATCAACAGATGTTTTAATATTTCTTACATCGTTTAATGCATCAAAAATCCTTATGATATCGATTCCGTTTTCAATAGATTTTTTTACAAATTCTTCTACTACATCATCTGGATAATGCTTATATCCCAAAAGATTCTGACCCCTTAATAACATTTGTAGCTTAGTCTTCTTGAAAGCTTTTCTCAATTCTCTAAGCCTATGCCATGGATCTTCGTTTAAAAATCTTAAGCAAGCATCAAATGTTGCTCCCCCCCATACCTCTAAAGCATAAAACCCAACATTGTCCAATTTTTCTGCAATAGGAAGCATTTCTTCCAGCTTCATCCTCGTTGCAATTAATGATTGATGGGCATCCCTTAAGATAGTATCAGTTACTTTTACGCCAGTCATTTTTTCCCTCCTGTTTTTGATTTTTCGATGGAAAATAGAATAGGTGGTTTGTTTTTTTGATTGATAAATTCGTGTTTTAATACATTATATTGCTTTTGATCTAAGGACATGAGAAAGTTTTCCACCGCATTTTTTTCTTCCAGGCCTCCCTCATGTCCGATATAACAAGTTATTAATAAAACTCCATGTTCTTTTAATAAACCTAAAGCTTTTTCTAAACTTACTAAAGTAGTTTCTTTTTTAGTAATAATGTTTTTATCGCCCCTTGGCAAATACCCTAAATTATAAATAACAAAATC
Source organism: Tissierellia bacterium (assembly GCA_012728125.1). Taxonomy (GTDB): domain Bacteria; phylum Bacillota; class Clostridia; order Tissierellales; family Tissierellaceae; genus JAAYFT01. Next base: position 28,986 of record JAAYFT010000086.1, read on the forward strand.
TACTTCTTCCTTAACATATAAATCTATGTTCTCATGCCCATCTAATATTAGTATAACATGTTTGTCTAGATTTTCACAAGCCAGTTTTTCCTTTGTCCTCTCTATTGCTTCTTTTTGAATATCGAAACCATAAACCTTTCCTGTAGGACCAACGCATTTAGCCAATATCAAGGTATCATTTCCATTCCCAACTGTACAATCTAATACAACTTGTCCTTCTTTAACAAAATTAAACATAAAATCCCTAGTGATTTTAATAGTATTCACTATTTCATTGAAACTCATTTTAACCTCCACAATTATTACAATTATGCTCAAATAATTCCTCAATATTTAATTTATAAAGATTCTCATCCTTTATAAAGCCTTTATTAACCAAAAATTCACTCTTCTCTTGGCTGTAAAGCCTATCGATCCCTTTTTTAAATAGACTATTGGAAATAACTCTTAGCAGTCCATCACCTAATCCCTTTCCTCTCATTTCTTTTTTTACTACTATATACTCCAAAAACCATTTTTGATTGTCTTCTTTAGCTTTCCCTACTCCAATTATTTCTTCATCTTCTATTGCTACATAGATAATTCCTTCAATCTGCATATTATAGATTTTTTCTTGAAGTAAAATTTCATTAATCTTTTCAAGATCTTCATTTCTAAATTTTCTAAAATAAATCATATTTCACCACTTCATTATAGATTTTTAAGATATTCAATTTCATCATCTTCTAAATATCTCCATTCGCCTAGGTTCAATCCTCCTAATTCCAACTCTCCTATTGCTATACGCTTCAATTTTTTTACAGGGTGATTAATAGCTTCACACATTTTCTTAACCTGCCTATTTCTACCTTCATGGATGGTAATATCCAGGATGGATTCATCTTCATATCTGCGAATTATTTTTATTTTAGCTTTAGATGTATATCTGCCATCTATTTTAAGACCCTTCCTAAACCTTTCTAGCTCCAATTTATTTGGAACCCCCTCAACAATAGCAATATATCTTTTAGGTACTTCATTTGAAGGATGAGTTAATTTGTAGGTTATATCTCCATCATTAGTTAATAATAATAATCCAGTAGTATCTGCATCGAGCCTCCCCACTGGATATATCCTTTCTTTTACACCTTCAATTAAATCTGTAACTATCTTCCTATTTTGCTCATCCTTCAAGGTGGTTACATAGCCAATTGGCTTGTTCAACATAATATATACTTTGTTTCTTTCAGGCTTAATTAACTTATCATTTACTTTAACCTTATCTTTATCTATATCTATTACAGTTCCTAGTTCATTTACAACCTTGTCGTTGACCTTCACCTTGCCTTCGAGTATTAGCTTTTCAGCCTTTCTCCTAGAGGTCACTCCACACAAGGCTATATATTTTTGTAATCTCATAGATAACCTCCTTTCTCCGTTGCAGGTACTTTTTATTTACCCTTAAACACTTCAAATAATCTTTCTATGATATTGGTTTTTCTTACAGATGAACTAGCTATTAAATCACTTTTATTTATTAACTTGCCATCTAAAAACGCATAGATATGTCCAATTTTAGTACCTTTTTCAATTGGAGCTTCAACTATATCTGGAACTTCTATGCTTATCTTTAACCTCTCCCTCTCATCTTCTTTTAATAAATAAGTAAAACTAGAATCTGTTACAAGATCTAAATATTTCTTTTTACCCTTTTCTAAATCTATTTTTTTAATAAATTGACCCTTGTCGTAAATTAAATAGGGCTTATAATTATCAAAGCCGTAGTCAAGTAGTTTATAATTATCATTGAACCAATCACTGGCATTTAAGGACACGGCAATTAATCGGTGGTTATTTCTAGTAGCAGATGAAACCAAACATCTTCCCGACCTCATAGTATAGCCTGTCTTAACTCCATCTCCACCTTTATACTCCCAAAGAGTTTTGTTTTTATTATAGTAATAATTATTTTCCACTCTATTGGATACATATGATTTAGCCCCAACGATTTTAGCAAATATTTCATGCTTAAATGCCTCTCTTGTAATCAATGCCAAATCATAAGCAGTTGTATAGTGATTATCATCATGTAAGCCATGGGGGTTAGTGAAATTGGTGTTTTCTGCCCCTATTTCCTTTGCCTTTTTATTCATTAAATCTACGAAATTACCTACAGAGTCAGCAATATGAATAGCAATTGCAACTGCTGCATCATTTCCTGACCTTAACATTAAACCATATAATAAATCTTCTAAGGTGATTTTTTCTCCTTCCCTTAGGTAGATACTTGAGCCTTCTACGCCTACAGCTTCTTTGTCGATTGTAACTTCATCATCTAATTTTCCATACTCAAGAGCAACCAATGCAGTCATTATTTTAGTAGTACTAGCCATTGGCATCTTAATATATGGGTTTTTTTCATATAATACTCTTCCAGTATTAGAATCTATTAATATACTAGAGCTACTGCTCAAAACAATGTTATCACCATATACTATACTAGAAGATAGTAATATAATCAATAAAATAACAATATACTTTGCCTTCTTCAACTCAATAACCTCCTAATGCTAATTAAAAGAAGCAAGATATATATCCTGCTTCTGACTAGTTTATTTTATATCATTTGAGTGGGATCATAGTTATCATTGTTAGTATTATTTTTACTATTTAAGCTTTTTTGTATATTATCTGTCATTTTTTCAATGAATCCAAATAGATTAGTTAGGGCACTATTACCTTCATCTACTGTTAGCAATTTTATTTGATCATTACCAACAACTATAAATCCTATGGGAGCTAAGCAAACACCTGCTCCACTTCCCCCTCCAAAGGGAAACTTCTCCTCCGATGTACCCTCTCTTTTATCTCTGCCTTTATTAAATTCACTACCACCAGATGCAAATCCAAAAGATATTTTTGAAACTGGTATTATTACAGTCCCATCTGATGTATGGACAGCATCACCAACAATAGTGTTTACATCTACCATTTCCTTTAAATTAGCCATTGTAGTTCTCATTAAGCCTTCTATGGGATGTTCTGGCAAATATATCACCACCTTTTCTTCTCTTTAGAATCCTAATATATACAATAATAATATAAACCAATTTTGATTTTATTATGCACAAAAAAAATATTTGGAATATGTCTTGATTAAAGCAAGGATGGACCATTATCTCTTTTTCCTTTACTTCATTTATGGTTTTGTCCCTTAGTATAAATCCAAGAAAGATGCTTATTATACTCCAAATAAGTCCCACTATTATGCCTAATAAAAATGGATCTTTAAGGCCTATATTAACCATTAAATAGATTTTTTCAATTGTCCCTTTGTCAATAAAGTACCTTAATAATTCATAGGAATCTATTTCTTTATTATTAGATAAGGATCTCTTATTTTCTTTCTTTTCTTTTTTGGTAGAATCAATTTCCTTTTTTATTAAGCCAAATAAATATGTTATGGTAATCTTATATTTTGATGAATCTGTAAATTCATAATAGAATTTAATCTTTATAGGCAAAATAAGTAATATTAATACAATCAATAGAAAAATAGCTAAAATAATCATGAGAACACTTCCTTTTTTCCGTTAACTATATTTTGCCAAAAAAAAGGAAAAATAATACTTCAACTGTATTATTTTTCCAAATCAATATTATCTAAACTATTATTAAAATCCTCCAATGGTGGAAGCTGTTCTAAGCTCTCTAATCCAAATGTCTTCAAAAAAAGATCAGTAGTTCCATAAAGTATTGGCCTACCAACTCTTTCTAGTCTACCCAATTCAACTACTAAACCTCTTTCTATTAAAGTTTCAATAGCTTTATCACACCTGACTCCTCTTATAGCTTCAATATCTGATTTAATAACTGGTTGCCTATAGGCTATAATAGATAATGTCTCTAAAGCAGCATTTGATAAACTTTTAGTATATTTGGGGCTTGAAAGTTTCTTAATCCAGTCATAATGTTCCGGTCTAGTAGATAATTGATAAGAATTGTTGATTTTCATAATCCTAATGCCCCGTCTGTTATAATCAAATTCATTTATCATTTCTTCTATAAGTTCTTCTACCTCATTTTCTTTTTTTTCGATTATAGATGCTATATCTTTTATTTCTATGGGATCTCCCCAAGTAAACAATAAAGCTTCAATTATAGACTTTAATTCCCTCTTCTCCATAAAGATGCCTCTTTCTATTTTTTGGTTATTATTAAATCTGAAAAATCCTCTTCTTGAACAACATGTATATATTTCAAATTAATTAACTCTAAAATGGACAAGAAATAGGTTATTATTTCACTTTTTGTACTATCTTCTTTTAGTAAATCACTAAAATATATGGTGTTTTCTCTATTTAACCTTTCTTTAATTTCAGATACGCATTTTTCTAAGGTATATTCTTCTCTTTGTATTTCCCTAACATCTAATACTTTAGCCTTTTTATTTCTTCTTATAATAATATTGTTTAAGGCCTTTAATAAGTCATCAATATTCAAATCAACAAGTTCAAAATCATCATTAAATGTATCTATTATATCCTCCTTTGGTTTATAATAGACCTTTGACTGTATGCTTTCCATTTCTCGAAGTTTGTCTGTAATATGTTTATACTTTTTATATTCTACCAATTTCCTAACTAATTCTGCCCTAGGATCCACTTCTTCCATTTCCAACTGGTTGTTTTCAAGTTTTTCCCTTTGGGGTAATAGCATTTTTGATTTTATTTCTAATAAAGTTGCTGCCATTACTAGAAAATCACTGGTTATCTCTAGATTTAATTCCTCCATTTTATGTAGATATTCTATAAATTGATCGGTTATCAAACTTATAGGTATGTCGTAAATATCTATTTCTGCCCTATCGATTAAATGCAATAACAAATCCATAGGGCCTTCGAAGACATCAATCATAATTTTATATTCCATAAACTACACTCCACAAATAACCTATTATTAAATCCAAAATACTTAAAACATTTGAAATAATAGGACTTAAAATTTTATCAATAGTATTAGTTCCAATAAGTATTATAAGGATTAAATACAAATATTTTTCATATCTATAAAAATAATATTCTACTTTACTAGGCAATAAACTAGCTAAGATTTTAGACCCATCTAGAGGTGGGAATGGAAGTAAATTAAATACTCCTAACATTATATTATACCACAAGGTAATGATCAAAATATCTAATAGTATTGGATTTCTAATCTTAACAAACACTAATATGAAACTTACTATTATTGCAATTAAGAAATTAGTAAAAGGACCTGCTAAGGAAACTAAAATAGTATCTCTTTTTCTATTTTTAAAATTAAAGGGATTAACTGGAACAGGCTTGGCCCATCCAAATCTAAAAAGTAAAAGGAAAACAAAGCCTATTAGATCTATATGCTTAAGAGGGTTTAGACTTAACCTTCCAGCTTTTTTTGCTGTATCATCACCTAAAATATAGGCCATTAAGCCATGGGCTAGTTCATGAAAAATAATGGCTACAAATAAGCCAGGCAAATTATATAATAAACTCATATTTTACACCTTTCTTTTTTTACTCATATAAACATTATACAACCTCGACAATTTAAAGTCGAGGTTTAATATTTCTTTCTACTTATCTACCTTTTAAGTATGACTTAATAGTCCTATTCAATATATTTAGTAAATTTGCCTTTTCTACATCTGATTTTAAAACCAGATTCACTCTATCTATTTCCTTACCATCTAAGCTAATAATTAATTCCCCTACTTCATCACCTGCTGACATAGGGCTCTTTATTATATCTGGTAGAACTATATCTTTTTCGATACTTCCAGATTGTCCCTTAGGTAGAAGTACAAAACTATCCCTTTCCAACATAATGTCTACTTCATATACTTTTCCCTTTTCCACAGGCAAAGTAGCTATTATATCTCCTTTTTTGCCTATCTGAATAGATTCATAGTTGGCAAAGCCATAGTCAAGCATACGTTTTGCTTCATCAAATCTTACTTGCGAAGTTCTTGAACCTAAAACGACAGCAATTAGTTCTAAGTCTCCCCTCTTAGCTGAGGCTGAAATACAAAAGCCTGCTTCATTGGTAGATCCAGTTTTTACTCCCGTAGTACCTTGATATTCTTTTACAAGTCTGTTGGTATTTACCATAGTTTGTGTACTGTTTTTATTTCTCCCTACTTGCAGATCATACATATAGGTAGTTAACCACTCATGAACTATTGGATATTTCAACAGCTCTTTTGACATAATTGCTACATCATAGGCTGAGACAAAGTGATTTTCATTAGGCAATCCACTGGCATTGGCGAAATGGGTATTTTCCATACCTAATTCCTTTGCCTTATCATTCATCATCTGCACAAAAATTTCTTCAGACCCTGCTATATGTTCAGCCAATGCCACAGAGGCATCATTGGCAGACCTTATTGCAATAGCTCTGAAAAGATCTTCTACTGTTTGAGTCTCTCCTGCTTCTAGATAGACTTGAGAGCCTCCCATTCCAGAAGCATGTTTACTTACTAGGACTTTATCATCTAAGGATATTCTTCCTAAATTTAGAGCTTCTACACCTAATAACATAGTCATTATCTTTGTAATACTGGCAGGTGCCAACCTTTCATGTTCATTTAACTTATATATTATTTCGCCAGTATTTACATCCATAAGTAAAGCAGCCTTTGCATCAACTTTTAAATCAGCATTAGCAAATACTCCAAGGGAATTTGTGAAGATTAAAAGTAAAATTATGATAGGTGCAAGTCTTCTTTTCAACTTAATACCTCCATTCCATATATTTACTTTTATATTCTCCACAAATTTCCTACTTATGCAGATGAAAAACAAATGACATTATTTGGCTATTGATTAGCTAGTTGATTTCATCATATATTAACTTTTTAGCTTCTTGATTTTTTTCACCAATAACGAAGATATTAAGCAATCTGTTTTTTACTTCTTCTGCTTTATTTAAATCATTACCATGAACGTAGGCTAAGGTTTCACCAATTTCTACCTTGTCGTCTACCTTTTTATTCAATACAATTCCTGCAGCCATGTCTATTATTGATTCTTTAGTTTCTCTTCCTGCTCCTAAGGCTAGAGCACATTTACCTACTTCCTCAGCATTAATTGCCTTAACATATCCTTCAACATTTGATTTTACTTCTAAAACATATTTAGCTTTAGGTAATAGTTCAGGATTCTCTATATACGAAACATCTCCGCCTTGATATCTCACCAACTCTTTAAACTTTTCAAAGGCTTTTCCAGAATTAACTGCTTCTATTAACATGTTTCTTCCGTCAATTTCATTATCTACTTTTTCTGCTAGATATAGGAGTTTTGAACCTAAGACTAAAGTTAATTCATATAGGTCTTCAGGACCCTTTCCTTTTAAAGTATCGATAGCTTCCTTAATCTCTAAAGCATTTCCAACAGCCTTACCTAAAGGTTCATCCATGTTAGTAACTAATGCAACAGTTTTTCTACCATATAGGTTGCCAATATCAACCATTTCCTTAGCTAGTCTAACTGCATCATCTATATTCTTCATAAAGGCACCAGAGCCTACCTTTACATCTAGAATAATACCATCGGATTCAATAGCTAATTTCTTACTCATTATACTGGCAGTAATTAAAGAAATATTGTCAACAGTTGCAGTTACATCCCTTAAGGCATATAGTTTCTTATCTGCTGGAGTTATATTTCCAGTTTGACTACAAATAGAAATATTTATTGTATTTGCAATTTCTTCAAATTCTTCATTATCCAATTCAACCCTGAAACCCTTAATAGATTCAAGTTTATCTAAGGTCCCACCTGTATGGCCTAGACCCCTACCAGACATTTTTACAAAGGGAACTCCACAAGCAGCAACCATAGGCCCCAATATTAAGGTGGTAGTATCACCTACCCCACCTGTTGAGTGCTTGTCCACTTTAATACCATTGATTTTAGACAAATCAAAGGTGTCTCCTGAATTAATGATGGCCTTTGTTAAATCAAGGGTCTCCCTTTTATCCATCTTATTTAAATAGATTGCCATTAAAAGAGCTGATACTTGATAATCTGGAATAAGGCCATTAGTGTAGTTCTCAATAAAATAGTTTATTTCTTCTGTACTTAATGCATATCCATCTCTTTTTTTCATTATAATATCATACATTCTCATAGTTATCCTCCATTAAATACTATTAAGTATCTCTACAATTAATTTTTCAAATTTATCTTTCACTTTCATTGATGTTTCAACAACTTCTTCATGGTTTAAAGGTTGATCTAGGATCCCGGCTGCCATATTGGTAATACAGGATATACCTAAAACTTTTATTCCTTCGTGATTAGCTACGATTACTTCTGGTACAGTAGACATGCCAACAGCATCTGCCCCAAGTATCCTAGCCAGTTTAACCTCCGCAGGTGTCTCATAAGTTGGACCTGTAAACCACATATATACTCCTTCTTTTAGGCCAATACCCAATTTTTCACCTGTCTTTTTAGCTGTATCAATAAGTCCACTATCATAGGCCTTTGACATATCTAAAAACCTAGGTCCTAATTGGTCATAATTCTTACCAATTAATGGGTTTTGGCCTGTAAAGTTAATATGGTCTTTAATTATCATTAAGTCTCCTGGAGTGAAATCCAAATTTACTCCACCAGCAGCATTAGTTACAATTAGACTTTCTATTCCAAGCCTAATCAATACCCTAATAGGGAAAGTAACATCTTTCATGGGATAGCCTTCATAATAATGGAACCTTCCCTGCATAGCAACAACCGTTTTACCTCCTAAATCTCCAATGACCAATTGGCCAGCATGTCCTTCTACTGTAGATCTTGGAAAGTTAGGTATTTCTTCATATTTTAATTTTATGGGATTTTCAATTTTATCCCCCAAGGTCCCTAAACCAGACCCTAGTATTAATCCTACTTTAGGTAGTTTGTTTATTTTAGATAATATATAATCCTTTGATTCATTAATCTTATTTAAATAATACATAATAACCCTCCTATGCTCTTGGATGTGAACTATTATATACTTCTCTTAATTCCTTATTGCTTGTTGCAAAAGAATAAATTTGAGTAGTCGATATATCAGAATGGCCTAAAATCTCTTGAACAGTTTTTATATCTGCACCATTTTCAATTAAATGTACGGCAAATGAATGTCTAAGGATTTGGGGAGTAATGTCTTTGTTTATATTGGCTTTTTTAGTATATTGTTTAATTATTTTCCAAAACCCTTGTCTTGTAAGTCTTTTGCCGCTATAATTCAAAAATAATGGTTCTTCCTGATCTTTAACTACATTTGACCTGTAGTTAGAAATATAATTGGTCAATGCCTCCATGGCCTTGCTACCTATTGGTATTGCCCTTTGATTGACATTGTCTCTTACAATAAGTAAACTTGAATCTAATTGAATATCTTCTACATTTAAGGAAATGATTTCTGATACTCTAAGTCCTGTTGCATATATTAGCTCTAACATAGCCTTATCTCTGGCACCTTTAAAGTCCTTAGGATTAGGCTGAGATAATAAAAGATTAACCTCTTCCATAGTCAATATGGATGGTATCCTTTTTTCACACTTAGGTGACTTTAAATTGGAAGTAGGATCTTCATCAATTATTCTCTTATTCAATAGATATTGGAAAAAACACCTAATAGAAGCTAGGTTTCTAGAAATAGTTGAGGTAGACCTGCCTTTTTTTTGTAAACTCATTAAATATGTAATTATTGTGGTTTTAGTAGCATCCTTATAATTTGATATCTTATTTTCCTGTAAATATTCTTTAAACTGTAAAATATCTCTAATGTAAGCTTCTAAAGTATTATCTGTTAACTTCTTTTCATTTTTCATATAATCAAGATAATCTCCAACAATTTTCTCAGACATTATACTTCTCCTTTGCAAAATAACTATAATTTCCTTATACACCTATAAATTTTATAAAAAAGGGAGTATAAAAACCTTCAATTATACATCCAAACACAGAAATAATAGAAAATATAAGTATTAAGATGGAATAATCAGCTAAATTTTTGTTAAAATCCTTACCACGCCTAAATTTCTTTCTATTAACAGAATTAGACAAAGCAATAGCTGTTATAGCCAATAGACTTGGTAATACAATTAAATATTGTGGTAATAATCCTATTAAAGTAAAAATAAATCCTTTAAATCCATAGTCCTTAACTAAAAAACCTACTATAAAACCTATATTGATTCCGCTCCAGCACATTATCAATGGAATAACTATAATACCTATTGTCAATAAACCTAAGACCCATATAATAAAAATCTTTTTAAAGTTTAAAAAGAGGGTGGATATAAATATGTCCTTAAAACTGTAATTTCCTTCATTAACATGTTTTAAAAAAACATTCATGTAATTAGCTAGTTCTATTCCTCTAATGTAATCTACTCTATTGGCCAAAATAGCTCCTACGATTATACCTACTACTAAAGCAAGGGCTAATATAAAATATAATACAAAATTATTTTGTATATGTCTCTTACACAAGTTTTTAATTTTCATAGGCATTTAATTTCCCCCTTTGTATACAAGCCTTAAAACATAGTATGCAAAGAAGGAAAATTTTATCACCTATTGTTTTCTTCTAAATATTTTTTCGCCAAATTTATTCCTATAATGGTTTTGCTATCGGTTATCTCTCCCCTTTCTATCATCTTAATTAAAGTATCCATATCATATTTTTCCACCTCTAAAAATTCGCCATCATCAGGATCTGCTTCCCCTTTAACTAAGTCCGTGGCTAAAAATAAATATATTTTTTCATTGGTAAAACCTGGCGATGTATAAAACTCCATTAAATATTCCATTTTATCAGTAGTATAGCCTGTTTCTTCCTTTAATTCTCTAATTGCAGTAACTCTAGGTTCTTCGTTTATTTCAAGTTTACCTGCTGGAATCTCCAATAAGAATTTTTCAACAGCCTTCCTATATTGTTTTACCAAAATTATTGAATCATTGTCTACTATGGGAATTACTGCCACACCCCCTGGATGTTCTACAATTTCTCTTTTTGAATATTTCTTATCTGGAAGTTCGACTGTATCAACCCTTAGATTTAACATTTTCCCTTCATATAGTTTATCGGATTTCATTGTTTTTTCTTCAAACATCATAACCTTCCCTTTCTTCAATTAATTTAACTACATATTTGCCTATGGAACCTAATGTTAAAAAATATTCAGGATCTTCTTCAATGGTTCTACCCATAGATGTAGTCTTTAGATCAAATTTCTTCATTGCATCATGAATTAACTCTCCACTGCTATATATAATATTGTGTCTTTTGTTTAACTCATAACTTTCTATCTGTCTTAATATAAAATCTCCCTTTTCTTTGTCTAAGGTAGGTAAAACTATATTAGTTTTTGTATTTATAATTTCAGATAGAACAGTTAAAGTGTGGTGGCTAATTCCCCTATGTCTAATACGCCTATCTTGAAAACTTATTCTAGGCACTGCAATTGAAAATCCACCAAGGTTATTTATAACATCTATTATATAACCTTGCTCTATTCCTGTAAATCCATATTTTGTTCCACTACCAACAATTCCTGGTCCCATAGATATAATAGTAACATGTCCTCTTAGTATTTCCTTAGCAGCAATAAGACCAGTATAAATATTAATACATTCTAAATCTCCACCAAAGGCATGACCTATGGTAATTGTGTTTTTTAATAAGCCTTTGAGCTTTAATTCTGAGACAGTGTTGCTAAAAAATATAGGTAAAGCTCCGCCATCGGTCATTATATAATTTATCTCTATGTCTTGATTTAAATACTTTATCATAGCAGCTATAGGTCCAATCATACTATGCAAAGTTCCAACAATAAAAATATGATTCTCTAAATTAGTAAACTCCTGAAATACAGTATGGTAAGGACTGTCTTCCTCTTCTGCTACCAAACACCTTACCTGAAATGGAGTATATCTTAATTTCATAATATGGCCTGGTCCTTGTAAGTCCATCTTATTGTTACTATAATTATACATGACAAAGTGATATCCACCAGTGCCTAATTTAAGCTCAACTGCAGTAGTATTTAAGACTACCTTATCATTAATTTTCACCTTGCCAGTAAAGTCACTATAGTTTACAGCTTTATATTTCTCTCCTTTAATATTAACATAAATTATGTCTACATGTTCATCTTCTTTAATTATATCTGTAACTACTCCACATTTATAACTTATCATCTTGCCTACCTTCCAATCATATCTAAAAACTTTAATAATCTATTACTTTCAATTATTTTAGAAAAGGAAACCTTTTCTGCTAGAATATGAATTATAATAAGAAATATTAAGATTGTAGTTCTCCTTATTATAGGGAATGAAGCAACTGCAAAAGTACCTAATGTAAATCCTAATACATTTGATCCAACATCTCCCATCATGGACTTTGCCTTAAAATCTAAATTCATGTATGGAATAAGTATACCAAAAAAAGACCATATAATATATGCATATTTATTATTTAAACTAGTTATTAAAAGGATTATAGCTATAAAAACAAACATCTTTATTGCCCTTCCTGGTCTTAAATCGAAGAGGTTAATAAAGTTTGCAAATAATCCAATAATAAATGAATTGATTATAAAGTCAATTAGGGTATTGGAAAGTATTGCACTAACAACTAATGAAATAAAAAAACCAAAAATAGCCTTTATAGCCCCTGTTGTAATCTCTCCATGAAATAACGCCTTTATATGGCCTCTTAACCCTTTAATATACTTTGTACCTATTAAGTCATCTAAAAGACCTAAAAATCCCATAAAAACAAATCCTAGGAGGTAGACTACTGTAAAACTATCTTTAGCATTTAAAACTATTTGCATAAGTCCTAGGGAAATAACTTGTACAAAAATAAATCCTATACCCATAGATGTAGGTATTTTTTCAAGCTTGTAATTTTCGCAGACGATTCTTGCCTTTATAAGCATATTTACAAGTCTAGGTATTAGAATATAGGAAAAAAATAAGGATATACTAAAGCTTATGATTATATGGAAATACATGGTTTCACCTTTTATATTTTCTAATATATAGTATTATTGATGTCTTTAAGATATCTACAAATTGCTTTCCCCGATGGATAAAACCTTTTAAATTCCTCTTAGTAAATCTATGTTTCATAGTTACGGGTACTTCTATAATGGAGAATCCATTATTAATAGTTTGAACTGTCATGGCCAATTCTATACCGTATCTATTAGGTATATAATCTATCTTATCTAATACTTCCTTTCTATAGACTCTTTGGCCAGATAAAGTTGTATCGATTTCTACTCCAGTAAAATAGTATACGGATTTTTTGGCAAATCCTTTCACTAGTCCAAATCCGCCTTTAACTTCAGCCTTTGGAAACTTGGCTATAGATACGTCTCCTTCACCATTTATAACTGGATTTATGAGTTTTTCTATTTCCCAACTGGTCTTTCCTAAATCACCATCTACTAATGCTAAAAAATCAAAGGAAATAGATTCTATAGCTTTCTTTATTGCATATCCTTTACCTTGATTGCTTTCTATATCAATAACTATTACTCCCAAGTTTTTACAGATTTTCGAAGTATTATCCGTTGAACCATCGTTTACTATTACTATTTCATCGATAGATTCTATTGTTTTCAGTCCCTCTATTGTATCCTTAATTAAATCAGCTTCGTTGTAAACAGGAACTACAGCAACAAGTTTACCTACCTTTATCATAAAATCTCTCCTAATACTCTCCTGAAAACTTATAATGTGGAATTAAACCAAAGGAATTTTTTATTCCATAATTTCCACTGTCACCTTCTAAAACCAAAACCATAGCAACCTTACCCATAATGGTATCTATATTGTCTACAGTTGAAATCCCAAAAGTTTGATATGTAGGCATATAAGAATACTCTACATTTAATTTTTCAACACCTAATATTGGTATATTATAATCCTCTGCTACTTCAATTATAACCTTATCTACTAGGTTAATCCTATTTCTAGGCTCCTCTTTGCTTCCACCGCAAACAATTATATAGTCTACAGCTTCACCATAGTTCCCCATAGTCTCAACAAGACCTTCCCGTTCCAGCTCTTCTAATATAATATTATTGTTACCTAAAATTATTGCTTTAGTTAAAATACCTACTAATTCCTCAACTGGCTTCCTTGTATCGGCTAAGCCAAATCTATTTAAAACTTCTATTAATCTCTCATCATTAATTATATCATTATTTATAGTAGTTACATTGTTAACCTTAGCCCCTGCCAATTCTAGGTCCATACCAATAGCTGAAGTAACATAATCGCTATTTGTTTCTATTATGGCGACATTTAAACCTTTTAATTTATTTCTTACTATGTGTTCATAAGTTAGGGCAATATATTTGTCTTTAATTTCAATTTCATTTTCCAATGTTTTTTCGTTATTCTTTAAGTTCTGATTTTCCTGAATTAATAATTCCAATTGGTCTTCGATCAAGTCTGAAATATTTTCTTTTTGTTCTATTACGAATCTTTGAGTATTCATTGTAAATCCAATGAAAATCCCTATACCTAAGGCAGCAAAAATAGCTACAATAGATATAATATAAAACCTTATATTAGGTAGCATAAATATCCTCCTTAAAGATTAAAGAGTAGTCTAATCTTAATTTTTAACAAGGTCAATAGATATTTTGTTAGAGGATTTATAAGGATTAAAATAATAATTGGGATTAAGGCTGCTCCCAATATAAACCAAAGATATTTAGTTTTAAATGTAGAGTTATAGAGTTTATTAACACCTTTCGCATCTACTAGTATACCACCTACTTTCAACCTTACTAAAAATGTACTGGCCATTCCGGGCCTGCCCTTTTCCAAAAAATCTATCATGTTAGAATGGGTGCCAACAGCCACAACTAGATCAGCTTTTTTTTCATATGCCAGTAACAAAGCTATGTCTTCGCTGGTTCCTGGAGAAATAAAGATTTTAGAATTTAAGCCCAATTCTTTTACCCTATCTAAACCTGGAGCTCTGCCATCTGAATAAGCATGAACAATTATCTCCTTAGCTTGTAAAAGACAATTATCTGATACACTATCCATATCCCCTATAATTATATCAGGTACATATCCAAATTCTAATAGGGCATCCCCACCTCCGTCTACACCAACTAAGATGGGTTTTACTTCATCAATATAGGATTTTATAGCCATTAGATCTTCCCTATAGTCCTTTCCTCTAACAACAACTAATACATGTTTCCCTTCAATTTTTGTTTCTATTTCAGGTATATTTACTTTGCCTGTTACCAGGGATTTTTCTTTTTTTGCATAATCCAAAGTGTTTTCAATAAACTTATCTAACTCATCCTCTATATTATCATAACCCAATTTTATTAATTCTTCAATCTTACTATGGCTTATATAGGTACACTTAGCTATTATATTGCCTTGATATATTATTTTGTCTCCATCTATTTCAATTGTTTCCTCCTCTACTATTTTATCAAAAAAATTAGCATCCTCCACTTCAAATATGGGAATGTTGTTTTCCATCAATACAGCAGGACCCCTATTAGGGTATCTTCCACTTATGGTTTTTTCAGTATTTATTACACAAGCAACCTTTTTATCTGCCAAGGATAGGGCAGCCATTTCATCCAAGTCCCTATGGCAAATAATTGCAATGTCATTTGGGTTTAATCTAGTGACTAAATTCTTAGTTTTTCTATCCTTTTTAGCAACTCCCTTTATATACATGGTAACCTCCAATAGCTTATACAACTATTATTGACAACTTTTTATTTAATTATATCATAATAAAACAAAAGAAAAACATCCTCCATAAAGGAGGATGCCTATACTGTTATTTCTTGTTCTAATCTAAGCTTATCAGCGATTAAAGCAATAAATTCGCTATTTGTAGGTTTTCCTTTAGCATTATTAACCGTATAGCCAAATAATTGATTTATTGTATCTATTCTACCCCTAGTCCATGCAACTTCTATAGCATGTCTAATTGCTCTTTCTACCCTTGAAGCAGTTGTATTATATTTGCTAGCTATGGTCGGATATAGTTCCTTAGTTATTGCCCCTAAAAAATCCATATCTTCCACTACCATGGTAATGGCTTCTCTTAGATACAAGTATCCTTTAATATGAGCCGGAATACCTATTTCATGGATTATTTTAGTTATTCTAGCTTCTAAATTGCTTTCAGTTGGTTGAGCTTTATTAACAGTATATACTTCTCTATTATCATTTATATTGGAAGTGAAATCAGTGGCTGATATCTGTTTTAATCTTTTAATAAAGACTTGGAAGTCAAAAGGCTTAACAACATAATAATGGGCGCCAAGCTCTATGGCTCTTTGGGTTATTTTATCTTGTCCCACTGCAGAAAGTACTATGACCTTTGGAAAATAACCTTCCTCAAGATTATGAAGTCTTTCCAATACCTCCAAACCGTCAAGGTGTGGCATTATAATATCAAGAATCAACACATCTGGCCTTTCACTTTCAACTATTTGGAGCGCTTCTGCTCCATCTTTGGCTATACCTATGATCTCAAATTCCTCATAAGACGATATAAGCCGATTTAAAACCTCACAAAATTCCCTATTATCGTCTGCAATTACAATCTTTGTTTTCCTCATCGATAATCCCCCTGTTTTGCAAATTATTATTTATATATCTATATATTTATTCGACAAATATATAAAAACTCCTTCTTTTTTTATAAAATTTTTCAAAATAACCCTAGGATTACCTAGGGTTATTTTGAGATTCTAGCATCCACTCAATGAATATACCATATCCTTTAGTAGGATCATTTACAAAAACATGAGTGATAGCTCCAACTAGTTTTCCGTCTTGAATTATAGGACTACCACTCATTCCTTGAACTATCCCACCAGTCATTTCTAAGAGTTTTTCATCTGTAACTTTGATTACCATACTTTTTTGATCAGGTTTAACTTGTGGTTGAACCTTTAATATTTCTACTTCAAATTTTTCCACAACATTATCTTTAACTGTTGTATAAATATATGCCTTTCCTTCCTTTACTTCATCTTTAAATCCAATGGGTATAGGTTTATTCTTTATATTGTCTAAAAACTCTTTTTTAACTGTTCCAAATATGCCAAAGGAATTGTTCAAGGTTATATCTCCTGCTATATTATTAGCTTCATAAAATACTCCTCTAATTTCTCCAGGGGAACCTTTTTTTCCTTGTTCTATTTTAGAGATTTTTGCATTCATTATCTTACCTTTATCTACAGAAAGTAGCTTCCCTGTATCAGAATCTACTATTCCATGACCTAATGCTCCAAATTTGCCACTATCCTTGTCTAAATAAGTTAGTGTACCAATACCTGATGTCTTATCCCTAACCCATATGCCTAGTCTATAGCTATTATCTTGTAAGCATTGTATTGGTTTTGCTTCCGTAATAAATTCTGCCTTGTTTCTTTGAACTAAAATTTTTACTTTTTTATCTTTTATTTCATTGAGGATTTTTACCACATGTTCTGCATCATTGACTTTAATTCCATCTATTTCTAATATGCTATCTCCAACCTTTATGCCTGCATCTTTAGCGGGACTATATCTTTCATTGTCTACTCCTATTATGTCTGTAACTGCTACTACTAAAACCCCTCTTGTATTTAACCTAACTCCGATGGCATTGCCTCCAGGAATCAATTCTGGTCTCTGAATTACATCTATATTATAATTTTTAACGGGTATTAACCCAAAAAACTTGATCTGGACTTCTGCTTTTCCTGTTTCTATACCGTTTAATGAATAGGTTTTCTTTAAGCTATTAGTATCAGTATTGTTTGAACTTGCCTCTATTACATTATCTTTTTCTTTATTAGTACTTAAAGAAAAAGGAAAAGTAATGTCTAGATTTTTATTTTCTCCTTTGACTATCTTAATATTTGAAGGATGAAATAAAATCCTATTTGTTTGTATTGTAAAGCTTAATAAAATTAGTATTAAGAATAAAGCTACAAATTTTTTGCTGAATTTTAACTTTCGCAAAGATTTATCACTCTCCTAATTTGCTTTCTTTTATTCACCTCCTATTTGAAATTTCATATATAATTTAGCCTTTTTTGTAGTTATTTATTCTATATAAATATTTTTTGAAATGGCAACTGGAATCAATTTTTCCATAAAAAAAGAGTTTTGAATATAATTCAAAACTCAAAATTTTCTACTATTATTTTTTAATATTTTTGACATTTCTATCATCTCTGAAGCATGTTTTAAAGTAGTCGTAGTTAAATCTACTCCTCCAATAAGTCTAGCCATTTCTTCAACTCTCTCTTGGTCAGAAAGCCTTGATACTTCTGATATCGTTCTATTAGCTTTACTTACCTTGTTTATTACAAAATGGCTATCTGCCAAAGCTGCAATTTGAGGTAGATGGGATATACATATTACTTGATGTTTTTTTGATATATTATATATTTTTTCACCTACTATTTGAGCTGTTCTACCAGAAATTCCTGCATCGATCTCGTCAAATATTAAGGTAGGTATTTTATCTAAAAATGCTAAAATACTCTTAATTGCCAACATAATCCTAGACATTTCTCCACCAGAGATAATTTTAGACAATGGTTTTAATCCTTCGCCAGGATTTGTTGATATGAGAAACTCAATTTTATCAAAGCCTTGTGGTGTAAATTGGGCAGTTCTTATAAAATCTACCTTAAAATCCACATTTGACATATTTAGTTGAGATAATTCCGCTTTTACATTTTCCTCTAGAATATTGGCTATTTTCTTTCGCATTTCAGAAAGTTTGCTACAATTTTTATCCAGCTTTTCTTCCAATTCCTTGATTCTCGATAAAGAATTTTCATATTCCTTTTCAAAGTTTAACAGCTTGTTTAATCTTTCTTCAGCCTCATCCCTAAATTTAAATATCGAATCTATACTATTTCCATATTTTCTTTTTAGTTTGTTTACTAGGTCAATCCGTTCATGTAAATAGTTTAATCTCTCCATATCTATGTCAATACTATTAAGATAGTAATTTAATTCCCTATTTATATCTTGGAGTTCATAGTTTATTTCAGATAATCTATTAAAGAAAGACTCTAACTTTTCATCAAATTCTTTAGCACTGCTTACTAAAGATAAGGACTTGTTTACTAAATTTATGGCTCCTTGAAAATCGTAATCATCGCTGTCTAGATAAGACAAAGCTAATTCTACGGATTGAGATATCTTGTTGATATTTGAAAGTTTTTTAAATTCTGCTTCAATGCTGTGCTCATCTTCCATAGTTAAATTGGCTTCATCGATTTCTTCTATTTGAAATCTTAATATATCAATTTCCCTGTCTCTTTCACCACTATCCATAGACAAGGATTTAATCTTTTTCTTTTCCTCTTGGAGTTCATCATATAACTCTTTAATAGTTGATTTTAATGATGTAAAATCCTCATCTCCAAAGGCATCTACTAAGAGCTGGTGATTGTTTATATCCAATAAGGATTGATGTTCATGCTGTCCAAATATATCTACTAGTTTAGTGGTTATAGTCTTTAGCATAGTCAAATTCATAGCCCTTCCATTTACTTTAGAAAGGCTTGGCCCATTTGCAAATATTTCTTTTGTTATTATGAGAAGATTATCATGATCTATATCAATTGATAGATCATTTAATATTGGCCTTAAAGTAGATAAGTCCTCTATATAAAAAACTCCCTCTAATACAGCTTTATCACACCCAGTACGAATAAAGTCTTTGCTTGTCCTAGAGCCTAAGATCATTCCCAAGGCTTCAATTAATATTGATTTACCTGATCCAGTTTCTCCCGTAATTACATTAAGGCCTTTAGTGAAATTAATCTTTATATTATCTATAATGGCAAAATCTTTTATACTTAATTCTACTAACATATAATACCCCCAAGTTAGCATATAAATTTAACTAAAGACTATTATGAGCCTCATCTACAATCTCTATAATCTCCTTATTTTCAACTGTTGTCTCACTATTCTCCTTCAAATAAATCAAAAATTCTATATTTCCAGTAGCTCCAGTAATGGGTGAAAATGATAAGCCTTCGATTCCAAATCCCAATTCTTTACAGAATTCAACTATTGTTTCAATTACTTCATAATGAGTACTCTTGTCCCTAACAATACCTTTTTTACCAACCTTTTCCTTACCTGCTTCAAATTGGGGTTTGATTAATGCTATGACTTCCCCATCTTCATTTAGGAGACTTTTGGCCACCGGTAAAACCAATTTTAATGAAATAAAGGAAACATCAATGGAAATGAAATCAATATTTTCCCCAATATCGTCGTAGGTAACGTACCTAATATTGGTTCTCTCCATAACGACAACCCTGGGGTCATTTCTTAATTTCCAATCTAACTGGCCATAGCCAACATCAACTGCAAATACTTTAGAGGCACCATTTTGTAACATGCAATCAGTAAAACCACCAGTAGATGCGCCAATATCCATGGCAACTTTATTAGTTAAGTCAATATTAAATAATTTTATTGCTTTTTCTAGTTTTAATCCTCCCCTACTGACATAAGTAAGGGGGTTCTCCTTAACGGTTATCTCTACATCTTCATCTAGTTTTTCACCTGGCTTATCAATTCTTCTATTTCCAACAAAAACTGAGCCTTCCATTATAACTCTTTTTGCCTTTTCTCTAGATTCAACTAGACCTTTTTCAAACAAAATAACATCAGCTCTTTTTTTCACCTAAGTTCCTCCAAAATTTTTTTATTCTTTTTAAAGTAATTATATCTAGATTGTATAACTTAAAATTTACACTTCTCTTGCTATAAGTTTTTTAGTTAGGACCTCGAAAAATTCTGTATCCCTATTTTTTAGTTTTTTCAAGCTTTTAATTGCATTATTACTATATTCTTCTACTGCTAACCTTCCTTTATTAATATCATAAAATGACAAAAATGTTAACTTTTTAATATGGGAATCTTTTTCTTTGTCCAATATGTCATCCCTTATTTGATAAGCAAGACCAAGATTTAATCCAAAATCCCTCATATGTTGAATTTCCTCTTCATCTGCCTCTCCTACTATGGCACCTGAAACTAAGGCAGATTGAATCAGGGCAGCTGTTTTAGCCTTATACATAAAAATAAGTTTTTCTTCAGTTACACTATCATGGCTTAATAACAAGTCTACCACTTGTCCACCTATCATACCATATATTCCTGAATACTTACTTATTTCTTTTAAAGCCCTAGTATATTTTTTATAATCCTTAATATCTTTAGCATGGCTATCTATAAAATCTAAAATAGTCTCAAAAGATAGGTTTAATAGTCCATCACCTGCCAGAATTGCCATGGCATCACCAAATACCTTGTGATTCGTAGGCTTACCTCTCCTAAAATCGTCATCATCCATAGCAGGAAGATCATCATGTATTAATGAATATGTATGTATCATTTCTATCCCTATGGCAAAGGGTATTATTTCCCTAACCTGATTATTAAACATTTCATAGGATTTTATTGCCATAATAGGTCTTAATCTTTTGCCTCCTGTAAATAGGCTATATTCAATAGATTCTATTATCCTTCTTTGAAAACAATCCTTATTTTCTACTATTTTTTTCAACTCTAAATCTATTAGTGATATTACCTTATCTAGTTCTTCATTAAAATTCATCTTATACCTCCATGGAAAATGTTTCTTCCTTAGTGTTTTCCTCATCTTCTAATAGTATTTTTATTTCTCCCTCTGCCTTACTTATTAAATCTTTACAATGATTATATAGAATAACTCCCCTTTTGAATTTTTCAATAGATTCTTTTAGGGTACAATCATCACTTTCCAGTTCATCTAAGATCTTTTCTAATTCTAAAATAGCTTCTTCATAGGTTAAATTCATCTATTTTCTCCCCTTCATCAATATTCTCAACTCGTGATAAGACCTTTCCATCCCTTAATATAATGCCAATTTCATCACCTAGTTTAACACTGTCTATAGATTTAACTAGTTTGCCCCTGTTATCTATAATAATTCCATAACCTTTATCTATGGCTATGTTTGGATTAAGCAGTTCCAGTTTTCCCTTTAGCTCTAGGATTTCTGCCTTTTTTTCATTGAGCTTCTTCTCCATTACATAGGTTAAATCTCTTAAAAAATTATCTATCTCTATTTTCTTATCCTTTAATTGGTTTAATGGACTATACAAGTTTAATTTTGTATCTAGGTTTTCTAATTCTAACTTATATGCCTTAATCTTTTTATTTATAATACTTTTAAGTTCATCGTACTTATTATCTAATTCTTTTAATAAATACATAACATCAGGAACAGCAAGCTCTGCTGCTGCGGAAGGAGTTGGAGCTCTCAAGTCAGCAACAAAATCTGCTATGGTAAAATCAGTTTCATGGCCAACTGCACTAATAATGGGAGTTTTTAACTTAGATATAGTTCTAGCCAATTTTTCATCATTAAAGGCAAATAATTCCTCTATGGAACCGCCTCCCCTTCCAGTAATAATTAAATCTATATCATCTCTACTGTCTAGATATTCCAACCCCCTACATATTTCTTCAGGCGCATTAATACCTTGTACCAAAGTTGGATAAATTAATATATTACATGGAGGAAATCTTCTTTTAATTATTGTAATAATATCCCTTATGGCAGCACCAGTTGAAGAGGTAACTACTCCTATTTTTCTTGGCATGAAAGGAATCTGTTTTTTCTTATCTTGGGAGAATAGGCCTTCCTGCTCTAATTTGTTTTTTAATTCCTCAAAGGCCCTATACAATTCACCAATACCACTACTTCTTATATCTTTAACATAAAGCTGGTATTCTCCCTCTCTTTCGTATACTGAGATATAGCCAGTAGCTACTATCTTCATTCCTTCATCTAATTTAAAGTTTATTTTTTCATTATCTCCCTTAAACATTACAGCCTTTATCTTGCCCTTCTCATCCTTTAAATTAAAATACATATGGCCACTGTAATGGTGTTTAAAGTTTGAAATTTCTCCTTCTACCGATATATTGGATAAGACCATATCGCTTAAGAGAAGTCTTTTTATATAATTATTAACTTCACTTACCTTTAAGGGTCTAAGATCCATAATTACCTCCATATTTTATCCTTTTCAAGGGACCTAACAATACTACCAAGTACTCCATTGATAAACTTGTAAGAATCTTCACTGCTATACTTCTTCGCTGTTTCTATAGCTTCGTTAATAGATACCTCAACAGGTATATCATCCCTAAATAGAATTTCATATAGCGCGATTCTTAATATAGCTAAATCTATCTTGGCCAGTCTACTAATATGCCAGCCTTCTAAGCTGTTTTGAATATGAGTATCTATGGTTTCTATATTGTCCCTAATCTTAGTAAAAGCATCTACGATATAGTCTTTTTCTGCTGGATCAAAAGAAAAGTTTTCAAAGTAAAGAGATAAAGCCTCTTCTGAGAATTCATTGTTTATTTCCATTTGGTAGATTAATTTCATAGTTCCTTCTCTTGCTTGCTTTCTTCCCATAGTTCCTCCCATAATACTATATTATAATATCTAAATTACCCTCTGGTCTACAGAGGGTAAAATATTATTTTACTCTAGGTTCTTCTTCTACATCTGTGTTCTTAACAATATTAACTCCTTGAACATTGACATTAACCTCTACAACTTCTAAACCAGTCATGGTCTCTACTGATTTCTTAACATTCTCTTGTATTTTCTCTCCTAGCTCTTTAATCTTTGTACCATATTCTACGATTATATATAAATCTATAGCAGCCTGTTTGTCACCTACTTCAACCTTCACACCCTTGGACATATTCTTCATTCCAAGTATATCAGCTATTCCACCAGTTATACCTCCACTCATTCCAGCAACGCCTTCTATCTCAGTGGCTGCAATACCTGCTATTATGGCTACTACATCATCTGATATTTTAACATTTCCAAATTCATTACCTTCATTGTTGAACAAGCCGTTCAAAATTAACACCTCCATGCATCTTCAGTATTTAAAATTATTATATCAGAGCCCATTAGGATTTACAAATATTTCTACTGTTTTTTCATTATTTTAATGTCTTTAGTGTCAAAGTCTGTCTCTGACTTTACGATTTCAAGTATTTTAACCATATCCTGCTCCCCTAGCTCTGGTGCAGAAACTACTACTTTGATATCCTTATTAGTTAAGAATACAATTGCATCGTCATATCCTTTGCTTTTAATCAAACCTTCTATTTGGAGCTCTATTTCTGAATGATTACCTAGTTTCATTATTTCCCTTTGAGCATCGGCTCTGACAGCTTCAGAGGTGTTCTCATCTTTTATTATTTCATCTAGTCTATCTACTAATGTCGCTCTTAGCTTATCTCTAGATAATCTATATTCTACAAAGTAGTTTTTTGATTCCTTAAGGGCATCGGAATACATAGTTTCTAATACTTCACTCTCTTCATCAATAGCAGTTTCTATGATATCAACATGGTCCGTAGGATCTAAAACTAACTGATCTAAAGAGTCCCTTATTTCTAAATTTCTTGCCATCTCCTCTAATTCATGCTTTTGATAATCTCTAGAAGATTTGATTTGTGCTTGTTGTGTAAAGTAGTAATTTAAGTAGCCAGTAAAAATCAACAATACAACTAATAATCCAATAAAAACAGGTCTTTTGATTTTAAACATATTTATTCCCCCTTACTTACTAGAATATACTTGAACTTTATTAGCCTTTATCCCCAGTACAGTTTTTACAGCCTCATAGAGTTTTTCTTTAACTTCCGGGTCATCTGCACCTTCTGCTATGACTATTACACCCAGTACCGTAGGCTTAATCTCCTTTACTACAAGTAGTGAACCATCATTTCCCCTAGTAACTACTTGCAGAGTTAGATCTTCTCTTTGGACCTGCCTGGTGCCGCCTTCTCCATCATTTTCTATTATGCTTTCTTTAGATTGAGTTGTATTAGTTGCTGTTACTTTTTCAACACTATTTTCTAAAGTTACCATTACATTTACCTTGCCTACGCCTTCCAATTTACTGAGAATATTTGCTAACTTTTTTTCCAAATAGGCACTGTAATCCACTTCCTCATCAAAGGAGACTTGTGATTTAAATTCATTTTCTGTATTTGCAACCTCCTTCTTAGAATCTAGAATATAATTAGTTACAATTAAAAATATGATAGATATTCCTAATATTATGAATAAATTGTTAATAAACTTTTTGTTATTTATGTTTTCTAAATGTTTCTTTATTTTTTCAAAAAGATCATTCATCTCTTTCACCTATCCCCTTTTTATAGATTTTAATTGTAATCTTATCCTTATCAATCTCATACTTGTTACTTATTAATGTCTTTATATCTTCTGTATACTTATCTTCAATAAATTCCTCATCTAAATTTTGCTTTATTTCAATCGGCTCTATTTTTTCAATATATATCCTTTCTTGAGTCTTGTGTTGAGTCTTTTCTCCAATATATAAAATCAAATAATCTATTTCTCCAAAATTATCCTCATCTTTTAGAATCCCTATATTCCCATCTAATAATTCATAATTTGTTTCACTCTCTATTAAGTCTTTCAAATCCTTCATTATTTTTTCTTCATATATTCTTTCTATTTGTTCTTCTTGTTTTTGGTAATAGTCTTCTAATTCCCAACTGTTAATGGCCTCTGGCTTTGCATAGTTGAATACAACCTTGTCTAAGTTGAAATCAAGCCGGAGTAGTTTTGCAAAGGGGTTGATTATAGTATAGATAATTAGTAGGCCTATTACTAACCTTATATATTTTTTTAGGTTTCCCTTTGGCATTATAAGCTCTGCAATTGAAATCAAAATAAAAAGTACTACAATATCCTTCAACCATGAATTAATAAAGGAAATTACCCCCATAACACCACCTACCTTAGCATTAGTAAATTGTTACCTGCTTCGACAATGATAGTTATAGTAATAAAAAACATGGTTCCCGTAGATATTAGGCTAATTAAAATCAGTGAAAGGGATTTTCCAACTTGATTGAAGAATTCAACTAAGTTACCTGAGGCAATAGGTTGTATGACTACTGTTATTAACTTATAGATAGCTAGTAATGCTAAAACCTTAATTATAGGAACCATGCAGATAAATAACAAGATCAAGAGACCTATAAAGCCTATTCCGTTTTTTAATATGGCAGAATAACCAACTACTGCCTCAACTGCATCGGATAAAAATCCACCTACTATGGGAATGAACTTGTCTATTGCAAACTTAGCAGTCCTTATGGTTAAACCATCTATTTTGGTACCTAAACCATAAATAGTTATAATCCCTATAAACAAGGTTAGGGCTGCAGAAATTGTAATGGCAATTGTTTGCCTTCCCAACTCCGATAATTTGCTGAACTCAAGCCTATTAGATATGTTTGAAATAATACTTATAATAAAGGAGAAAAATATTAAGGGTAAAATTATATTTTTAATTAAAATCCCTACAAAGTTAACTATTACCAATATCATTGGATGAAAGAGAATCCTAGTATTTGGTCCAGAGGCTGCAGTTAGTAAAGTCAACAAAACTGGCAAAATGGCTTGCATAAAGCCTACCATTTTATCTACCGTCGCCCTTGCTAAGTCCATGACTTGATTAAAGCTAGTTATGACTAAAATTCCTATTAAACAATAAGATATATAGTTGGCCAATTCTGCCACTGATGAGTTTTCGAAAGTAGATTGTAGGTTTGTAAGTATTGAAGATATTAAAGTAATTACCAGTATTTTCCCCAATAGGTTAAAGGATATTTTTAGCTCCTTTAAAAATATAGTCCCTAGACTACTAACTAAGTCTCCAAGCTTTAAAGGAACCTTTCCTTTTATTAAATCCTTCAAAAATCCCTTTATAGTAAGTTTAGGTAATAACTCATTCTCATTTATAGTATCATGTAAGATATTTTCTAAGTCTCCTAGGTTCAAAAAATCTAATTGCTCATCTATAATAACTAAATCTTCATCTTCTCCGTAGACTGTTTGTCCTATTAATAAAAGAGAGATAATTAATAAAATCCAAAACTTCTTCATATGTTTCACCTTTAAGATAGTATTTTAAATATTAGTTCCATTAAAGCCAAAAGTATTGGTATAGCTAGAACCATGATCAATACTTTTCCACCCAGTTCTATCTTCATAGCTATACTTTCCTGGCCTGCATCTCTAGATATTTGTGCTCCAAACTCCACTATATATGCCATGCCTATAATCTTTAATATGGTAGAAAAATAGGCGAATTCTATATTTACTCTCCTGGCCAATGTACTTAAAGTTTCAATTACATAGGATAATTCTCCCAGTATCATAACGAAAATCCCAAGACCTGTTAACAAGCTAATAAACATGGGAAATTCAGGTCTTATTTCTTTAAGTAAAACTATAATAACTGTAGCTACAATCCCAAGACTAACTATCTTGATAATCTCCATGTGAAACTCCCCTTACTACAATCTAAACATTACCTTTAGGTTATCGAAAAGCCTACCTATTAAGCCAATAACCATGCTAAAAGCAATGATTAAACCAACTATGGTAGCTATAAAGGCATATTCTTCTTTACCAAATTTATTAAGTAAGGAATGAATAATTCCCACTAAAATACCAAGTCCTGTAATCTTTAGAATTAAATCTATTTCCATGGTAATCCTCCTATATAAGTAAAATTATTATTCCTATTCCTGTGATTACTCCTAAGCTTCTATATAGTTTTTCATTTTGATTCTTTTCCATCTTAGCTTCTTCTATTTGTGCTCCAATTTGATTTAGGACCAATTTAAATATTTTACTCTGATCAGCCCTATCAGATGAACCTAATACTCTACCTAAGGATAATAATATTTCCACGTCCTCTTTTTTAAAATATAGACCATTGTATAGCTCAGCCTCTAGTTCTAAAAAGCTTTCATATACGAAACTTCTTTTATTACCTATTAAATCCCTCTTTATTTCTTCAAATATATAAGACACCTTAGGTTTTCCTTTTTTATAAACACTTGTTAGGGCATCTGGTAAAGGAGTTGCCCCGTACACTATTTCAGTTTCTAAGATCTTTATACATTGCTCTAAACAAACTAAGTTTTCATACCTGGAGGTGTATTTATTTCCATAATAATAGCCTAAAATAGTACAAGCACTAAATATTGAAGTTATAGATATTAATTTAAGAAATAGCATTTTTGGCCCCCTTTATGAAATGAATAGGATTGCCACTGCCATCTATCAACTCTTTAATTGTTCCCACTCCCTTAGACCTATCTAAAACTATATATCTTCCAAAGATTTTTTCTTCAAAAATTTCCCTCATACTTTGCTTTTCTCTGACTTCATGAATACTGCTACCATGGATGGTTGCTATTAGTTTAATTCCTGCCCTTAAGGCTTCATGAATTGCTTCAACATCTCTTTTCCCACCAATTTCATCTACTGCAATAATATCTGGAGACAAGGACCTAATTGCCATAATTATGCCATCGGATTTTAAACATCCGTCTAAGATGTCTGTCCTTAATCCCACGTCCTTTTGTGGTACTCCATTATACATGCCTGCAAGTTCTGACCTTTCATCAATAAGGCTTACTTTAAAACCTTCACAATTAGAATGAATCATACCATTGCTTAAATTTCTAACTATATCCCTTAATAAAGTTGTCTTCCCACATTGAGGAGGAGAGATAATTAAAGTATTATAAAAATCCTTTCTACCCTTGATTAAATATGGTATTAAAAAATCTGATATCCCTATCTTTTCCCGAGCTATTCTAATATTCAGTGATGAGATGTTTTTTATATTTTCTATCCCATTTATTCCATAGACAACTTTCCCCCCAATGCCAATTCTATGGCCTCCAGTAATGGTGATATAGCCATTTTTTATCTCTTCTAAATAAGCATAGGGTGAGTAGTTACTAATTAACTGGAAGGTGGACTCTATATATTTTTCTTCAACTATTAAAGCCTGAGATATATCCCTAGTAACATTGCCAGTTTTAGAGACAAAATAATCCTTCCCTTCAAAATAGATCATCAAAGGTCTTTCTCTTTTTAACCTTATCTCTTCTACCTTCCCCTTTAAACTGAGGGGAATTTTAATCAGTACATCTTTTAGCTCTTCATTTAAATTCCCAACTAGGGAATCGTATATTTTAACTTCCTTCATCACAACATGTCCCTCCCTTGTAATAATTCTATGACTATGTAGCTTATATATTCCAAAAAAATAAATAAAAAAATAGGTTCTAAAGTATAAAACTTTAGAACCTATTTTTTAATCTTATTCTTCTTCATCTACCTCATCTTCATCAAATTCATATTCATCACAATGACAGCAACATTCCTCATCATCACAATGATCATCAAAATCATCGAAGTCGAAGTCGTCGTCATAATCATAATAGTCATCGAAGTCATCATAATCATAGTCATCGTCTGATTCGTAAATTTCATCTTCTACATCTGCTAGATCTTCATCAATAAAGTTCACATATTCTTCTAATTCAATTTGATTGTCAATAGTTTCTTCCAATACATCAGCAAAATCTTCTAATACTTCTACTATTTCTAATAGTAACTTTCCTTCCTTTGATTTTTCATCGATGCCAAGACCATCAGCTAATCCTTTTAAGTAAGAAACTCTTTGTAATAGATAATCCATAATTCTCCCTCCTAAATATTTTTTTAAGATTATAACCTATTTTCTTGATAAATACTCACCAGTTCTAGTATCTATCTTAATTATGTCGCCAACATTCACAAATAGAGGCACATTTATAGTTGCACCAGTTTCTACAGTAGCTGGTTTTGTAGCTCCTGTAGCTGTATCCCCCTTTACTCCTGGTTCAGTTTGTATAACTTCTAATTCTACGAAGTTCGGTGCTAATACTTCGAAAGGCTTGCCTTTGTAAAATCTAACTGTAGCATTGTCGTTTTCTTTTAAGAATACCATAGCTTCTTCTACAGCTTCCTTATCTAGAGGTAGTTGCTCATAGGTCTCAGTATCCATGAAATAATAAAGTTGACCATCATTATATAAGTATTGCATTTCTTTAGTCTCAATATGTGCCCTTGCAAACCTTTCAGTAGGATTGAAAGTAAGCTCTTTAGTAACTCCAGACATTACAGACTTTATTTTTGCCCTAACAAATGCTGCACCTTTTCCTGGTTTTACGTGTTGAAAATCAACTACTTGATATACATCTCCATCCAGCTCGAAAGTTATGCCTTTTCTAAATTCACCTGCTGAAATCATATTTAACCTCCTATATTCTACTTATTCATTAATTTTAAAGCTTCCATAGCTACTAAATAGCTATAAACACCTAGTCCTGTTATTTGACCCTTACAAACCGGTGCAATAACAGATTTAGACCTAAACTCATCCCTACCATAGATATTGGATAGATGAACTTCAATAACTGGAATGTCAATAGCCTCTATTGCATCCCTGATAGCTATACTATAATGAGTAAAAGCTGCTGGATTAATGATTATTCCATCATATCGCAAATCTAAGGAGGTTTGAATTTTATCTACTATGGCTCCTTCAAAATTAGACTGAAATGTTTCAACTTCAACGCCTAATTCCTTAGCCTTTTCTTCGATAAGACTATTGATAGCCTCTAAAGCTTTTCCACCATAGATAGAAGAATTTCTTTTCTCTAAGATATTTAGATTTGGACCATGAATAACTAGTATTTTCATATTGTTTTCCTTTCTTTCCACCTTATTATATCAGTCTACATTATTTGCCTCAAGAGTTAATTTTTGAATATATTCCTAATATTTCATAGGCTATTTTGTCAATTGACTTATTATCAACTTGGACTATATAATCTGCAGCTATATGGTATAGATCTTTTCTAGTATTATACATATTCTCCACTTCTTTATAAGTATCTCCTCCCCTATTGATTAGGGGTCTAACAACTGATGATCTTTCCAGATTTTTTATAATATTTTCAATAGAAGATTCCAATAAAATTAATATTCCCTTTTCTTTCAATTTGATAATGTTTTTTTCCCTTAATATTATTCCACCACCAGTAGATATAACTAAATCTTCACTTTTTCCTATTTCATCTATTATTTTTGATTCAAGATTTCTAAAATATTCTTCCCCATACTCTATAAAAATTTCTTCAATGGACATACATAACCTATTTTCAATAAGAAGATCCGTGTCTACAAATTCTCTATTAAGTAATTGGGAAAGTTTATTTCCTATGGTAGTTTTACCTGTCCCACTCATGCCTATTAAAACAATATTTTTCAAAGCAACCTCCTATTTATGTCTTGGATTGTTTCTTACGATATCAATTGCTTTCGTAATTTCAGTTATAATATCAGTGCTAAACTGTGGCTTTAAACTATCTGTCTTTGAAAAAACATACCCTTTTTCTGTGACTACATATTTAGGCTTTAAATGGTTTAAAGCAATTGCTGCAATATCTAATCTACACTGCTGGCATTTACAAACATCATCCATATCTTTCAGAACGTTATCCAATATAAATAAGACCTCATCCTTTAATATATTGCGCAGTTCCACTTTAATCCTCCTTTTCTTATTCATAATTTTTAATCAACAATAACTTTGGATCTATAAAGCCCGGTATATAGGTTCCATACTTATAGATCTTACTAAAATCATAACTTATATGTATATTTTCAGCAATAATATCATTAGAGCTTATTATAAGCCCATTTATTGTAGGTTTATCATCGGCTTCTACTACTATATCTCCATCCTTTAATATAATAATACCATTAAAGGTAAATTTGTTAAATATTGTTATATTCCCTTCTACAAAAATAAGGCCATTTAGTATCATAGTACTAGCTTCATCTTCTCCTTGTTTTACTTCGTCGTTACCTAATATTAATTCCACTTCCTTTTCTCCAAATTTATTTATTATTAGAATAAGATTATTATTACCAATATATTCGATGTAGGGTTCATCCATGGTTTTCCTAAATGCAGATAAAGTGAAAGTGTTTTCACTAGTCTGATTTACTGAGAACTTTTCGAAGTTAGAGAATTGTCCACCATATGTTTCTGATGGTAAATCATTATAATCTAAGTTAATTTGATCATATATATTATTTAATAGTTTATAGAAGTCCACTTTTTGTCCATCATCTACATTTGAGGGGTTTAAAATTGGTTTCCCCATCTCAAAGAAATCATTAAATATTGTACAAGTAGCAGTAACTCTAGTTTTTACCCCATTATAATCTGATTGTGTGCTTAAATATAATTCAAATGGAGTAGTAGCCACGTTTAACGAAATACTAACATTAGAAAAGGAGTCAGATTTATCTAAGTCTACAGGATCCAAAGTTATGTCCTTTTGGGAAATTTTGGTATCCCTAAAAGTCTTCAATAGATATGGATGAAGTTCTTCATCATAATATTTGTCGTATAAAGCCATTTGGATTTTTCCTTCTGCCAGATAATATGACTGTATATTATCATTAGTACGTTTCAATATAAGGCTTTCTAGATGAGTAGTATAAACAAAATAATAGATTGTTAACATTAGAATAGACATGACAATTAAAGCGTATACGGATATGTATCCTCTTCTTATCATGGCTCCACCTGTAAATACTAATTATCTATTGGGCATCTGATAAAAATATTTGTTTTTAAGTTAAGTTCTTGACCATTAGTAGATTTTAGTTTTAAGTCTAAATAGATCATATTATTGTCTAAATCTAATTTGCTATCCTTAATACTATGGAAAAATTCACCTATTTCATTATGACCCCACTGAACGTCCATAACAGGATATTGTTCTTTCGCAGCATGTCCAGAAATTCTAAATAATTTGCCATCATTCCTCCAGTAATAGGACGTATACCTGTAACTTTGCCCTTCTTTGTTCATGATTGCAAAGCCTAAATTGTTTTTATAGGATGTTCTTAAAACATATATTTTGTTTGCTGGTAAAATCTTATCTGCTGCTTTTATTTCTTTTTTTATGTACTCCATGGCATACCTACCATTTAACATTAATTCATCTATTTCATTACCTATAATGGAAGTATTTTTAGAATAGTTAAGGATACTAAGTAAAGAAAGTGCGACTATGGAAGATAGACCAATGGCTAGTATTAGTTCCAATAAGGTAAAACCTTTATTTCTTTTGTAGATAAGCTTTAAACTCCACATTATCTAGCTTACCTCCACCTTTACTGTATACTATTACTCTTGTGGTCCATAATAAGTCTGACTTATCTTCTTTAATAATCTTTATCGGAAACTCATAATCTTCTTTATCCAAATTAATTTCTATATAATTATTACCCTTAAATTTATCAATTATCTGTCCAATTTCCACATCATATATAAATAACGGATTGGAGGTCTCCTCATCATAAGCTTTTAGCATTTCTACAACCATTTCTCCTGTATATGCCATCTGTGCTTTTACTCTTTGCTTAAAGAGATTATCTAGATTTCCATTTACTAAGGGAAGTACAATTACAGTAATCAAACCAAGTAAAAATAAGCCCATTATGGTTTCAATTAAAGTAAAACCCCTTCTCATCTTATATTTGCCTCCTATTTCCCATTAATATATAGATTTACTTTACCTGTGGCAGGAGTAATTGTTATTTCTATTACATCCCCATTCATATTAGTTAATTCTACACTTCCTGCCCTATTAGGACTTCCTGTAGGAGAAAATCTTAATGTGTTATAAAAATTATTTTTTACAATCTTTATACCATTTTCAAATTTAACATTTCTTATGATTTCTTCCTTATTACCTTGTTTTTTAATTTGATAAGAGTTATTTGCCTTGTCTATAAATAAAACATAATTCACATTTTCTACAATTGCACTATTCCTCGCATAAATAATATCTCTTCTAAAAGTCATTAGTTCTCGCTTTTCCATATTGATAAAGATACTTTTTATACTTGGGATGGCAAGAGAAAAAACAATAGCAAATAAGGATAAAACTACTATTAATTCCAGTAGTGTATATCCATATTTGCTACTTAGTTCCCTATTAAATTTCATTTATCAACTCATGGAGCAGGTAAGAAAACTCTGCTCTTGTAATTTTGTTATCCAAACTGTCAAAGCTATCAAGTCTTACCTTCTTATCATACATGATTTTATTAGCAATGGC
>JAAYFT010000087.1 GCA_012728125.1 Tissierellia bacterium
GCCTTTGAAATTACCATCGTTTAAAAAGAAGGTCCTATCTATTGATTTTGGCGGAGATGAAGTAAAAATCGTGGAAGGCCAAGTTTTAAACAAGAGCATCAATATCAACAAAGCTTTCACAGTTGAATTACCCAAGGACGTTTATAGGGATGGTGAAATTTTAGAGGAAAACACATTGACTAAGCTAATAAAGGATTCTTTAAAGGAAAATAAAGTGAGAACAGAACTGGCCCATGGAGTTGTAAATAGTTCTAAAATAATAACCAGAAATATAGCTTTACCCAAGGTGCCTGAGAAGGATATACCATCTCTTATAGAATACCAGTTGGACGAATTGTTGCCTGTAAATCCAGATGACTTTGTTATTGGACACTTAATAATAGGAAATAAAATTGAAGATGAAGTAGAAAAGATGGATATTCTTTTGGTAGGTATTCCAAGAAAAATGGTCTTAGATCATCTTGATTTGATGAAATCCATAGGCTTAAAGCCTGTAGTCCTAGACCATCAAGGGAATTCCATGGCAAAATTACTAGATTTTAATTCATACATAAACGACTTTTACAATACTAGGGATATGACCATTGCATCTATAGATTTAGGATATTACAAGTCCAAACTAAGCATTATTAAAAATGGAAAGGTATTGGTTACAAGAGTCCTAGATACAGGAGCTAATACCATTATTGACAGTTTAGAATCCATATTTGATTATACCTTAGAAGAAAGAAAGGAGAAACTTTTCCAAATAGAAGATATTAGCCATGATTCAGATGAATATACCTATTATTCTCGGCTAGTAAATGTAGCCAGAACTGTAATTGAGAATTTGTTAGAGGAATTAGGAATGATATTTAGGTTTTACACCACTAGGGAAAGGGGTAATACCATTAATTACATTGTACTTCAAGGTAGCCTTTCTAATATCAATGGCATGGAAAATCTGTTCTCCAATTATTTTAATATTCCAGCTATAAAACTACAAAATTTAGATAATGTAAAGATAAGCCAGGACATATCTATATTTTCTAATGCTGTTGGAGGACTAATAAGGATTGCAGAGGTGTAGAAAATGAGAGATCTTAATTTTTTTGAATCCTTTATAGAAAAAAAAGAATTTAAAATCAATAGGAGGATAGTTTTTGTCACCCTTTCAAGTTTTTTAGTATTGTCTCTAACAGCCTATATTATATACAATGCCATACTTATTAGACGTGAAAGTAAAATAGTAGAAAGCCTCAAAAGTACTGCAGAGGACCCTAAAATCTTGAAGAAGGTTGAAGAAATAAAAAGTAAGGAAGTAGAAGTAAATGAATATAGGGCCTCAGTAGAAAAGATTAAGCAGCTAGATGCAACTATTGAAAAAAGAGATATTATAGATGAAGACCTATTAAACAATATAAATTCCAAGTTGGGAGAAAATATTTTTCTTACGTCTTTGAGTATACAAAACAATGAAATACACCTAGTAGGCATATCTAAGGATAAGTGGGAAATAGCAGAATTTATAAAAGGAATAGAAACCTTAGACATACATGAAGATATCTTCGCATCTAATATTTCTCAACAAGATGACCATTATGGTTTTAGCCTAAATATCCAGTTAAGGAGTGATGACAATGGCGGACACCAGTAAAATAAAGCTTAAGAAGTTTAAAACTAGGGAATTGACAAAAAATGAGAAATTTCTCTTATCCCTATTGGCTGTGGTCCTGTTTTTATGGCTGGTTTTTAAATTTGTCCTTACTCCTCAAATAGATAAATTAAACTCATTAAGAGAGCAAAAAATAGAATATCAAGAAAAAATAGTAGCCATAAATGAAATCTTGAGAAGGGAAAATGAGATAAAGAATGAATGGGAAGAATTGAGCAGAGAAAAGGAAAAAATTGTTTCCAGATATTTTCCGACCCTAGATCAGGCCCAAATAATCTATCTTCTAAATACTTTGATGGATGGTGAAAATATTTCTACCCAGGATTATAACTTTAGTCGGAGGGATTTTGAAGATTTCGGTGATTTCCAAGTAAGGAACATGACAGTTTCTATACCCTATAGTGGTAATTACGATGGAATAATAGGGCTTATCAATAGATTAAAGGGCAGTCCTAGAAGAATCCTATTAGATAATATAACTGTAGAC
The DNA here is from genome assembly GCA_012728125.1 of Tissierellia bacterium. Lineage (GTDB taxonomy): Bacteria > Bacillota > Clostridia > Tissierellales > Tissierellaceae > JAAYFT01. The sequence continues at coordinate 2,142 of JAAYFT010000087.1, forward strand.
AGAAGCGAAGATGAAAAGTTAAATGGCAATATAGCTTTAAAGATCTATAGTCTAGAGGGTATCGCAGAATCTGATAAGAATGTGGTATATATTGAGATTGCTGAAGGAAACAAGGATACCCCATTCTCCAGCTATGAAGATTTTCAAAAAGATAACGTTATAGGTGATGAAAGTCAAGTTGAAGTTAAGCCCTATGTAGAAGAGATCCTCCTAGATTTTGAAGTAAGAAATAGTTATTTTTTACCTTCCCATTCCTTAGTAAAGGGAGATGTGAGCCTATCTCAAAAAGCTAAATCTAAAAAATATTCTTTAAGGCTTGAATATAATATTGTTGCCATCGAAGAAGAAAATAGGGCTTATATAGATGTATCTAAGAACAATATAGTGTTAAAATATCCTCCAAATACCATAGGTATATGGATAC
>JAAYFT010000088.1 GCA_012728125.1 Tissierellia bacterium
CCTTGAAATATTTCTTTAGGGGTATTCACTATAAAGCCAAGTATAATAAAGAATATTGGTATTAAAGAAAGTACAAGGTAATTAAGCTTTTCAACTGAGATAAGTGCCTGTTTTTTGCATATACTTTCTCTCATAAATTCCCTCCAATTATGATTGTAGTTTACATAAAAAATACTATGAAATAAAGACATTTTATTATACCATAGGGATATAAGCTGTGAATAGTAAAAAAGTAAAAATAATAATTAAGTATATTTAATTTTTAACTATATTTTATACTTGAAAAAAATCAATAAATATATTAATATATATAGGTAATGAAAAATATTTGGGGCTTTGGCGAAGTTGGGATCGCGCCTGACTGGCAGTCAGGAGGTCAGGGGTTCAAGTCCCCTAAGCTCCACTTGCAAAACCCTGCAATCTAATGGTTGCAGGGTTTATTGTTTTTTGTAGTGTATCCCTACCAAAGTACTGTTACATACAGCAGAATTATATGAAGAGATGCTTAATAGCCAAATGTATGGAATAAAGTTGGATGGAAGTGTATCAGTTGACTGGATGGGACTTCAAGAGAGAAAAGGCGAAATCATTTCTCATTTGGTAGGTGGAATTGCAGGCTTGCTAGAGCGTAATGGTATAGAAGTCGTAGATGGTCAAGCTTCCTTTATAGATAAAAATACTATTAATGTCATAAAAAATGATGGCAACTCACTTAAATTAAGAGCAGATAACTTTATTATAGCTACAGGTTCAAAGCCATTTATTCCTAACATAAAAGGAATAGACACAGAAGGCGTACTAGATAGTAATGAGGCCTTATCCCTTGAAGAAATACCTAAAGAGTTGATAATAGTAGGTGGAGGAGTAATAGGAATAGAGTTTGCAAGCCTGTTCAAGAGCTTTGGCACTAAAGTACATGTAGTAGAGATGCTACCATATATACTTCCTCCAATAGATAGGGAAATAAGTGAAATGGTAAAGATGAATTTTGAAGGGCAAGGAATTGAAATCTATACTTCAACTGAAGTTGTCTCCATTGAAAGAATAAATGACAAGCTCGAGGTTATAGCAAAATCAGGCAACGATGAAGTTGTTTTATCAGGAGATAAAGTATTGATTTCGGTTGGAAGAAAGGCTGTAACTGAAGGGCTTAACTTAGAAAGCATAGGAGTTAGACTTAACAGAAAGGGAATTGAAATAAATAGTAGGATGGAAACTAATGTAGATGGTATATATGCTATAGGAGATGTAACAGGAATAAATATGTTAGCTCATGTGGCATCAGAACAGGGTATGGTTGCAGCTGAAAATATTATGGGATTAAATAGAGACATGGAATACAATATTGTACCAGCCTGTATTTATACAAAACCAGAGATTGCATCTGTAGGTATGACAGAAGAAGAAGCAAAGAATTCAGGAATAGACTATAAGGTTGGGAAATTCATGCTTTCAAACAATAGTAAAGCAGTAATAGCTAATGAATTTAATGGAACTATGGTTAAGGTAATTACAGATAAGAAGTATGATGAAATATTAGGTGTTCACTTATTTGGCCCTAGAGCAACAGAGCTTATAATGGAAGGGGCTTTAGGATTAAGGTTAGAGGCCACCCTTGATGAGATAATTACTACTATTCATCCACATCCTACCGTTGCTGAAGGCATCAAGGAAGCCTGTTTAGCAGTAAATAACAATGCTATTCATGCAGCACCATAGTTTAATTGTAAATAATATATATTTATCTAGATATTAAGTTTATCAACTTGCCATAAAGTTTTCAGAGGTTAATCCTCTGAGTTTCACTCCTAATACCCAAACAATAGCAGAGGATTAATTCTCTGCTATTATTTTTTAATTAAATGTGTATATTTTTGAAAATTGGGTAATAAGATATTCATATTATATATAAGAGGTGGTAACATGGGAAATTATAATATGGAAGAATTGCATCAAATGACTGTAGATATGCTTGAAAAAAGAGGGGTAACTATTGAAGATATTGGAGAAATAGTTATGCTGCTGCAAAAAAGCTACTATCCTGAATTAAGCTTGGAGACCTGTATAGACAATGTTAGGTCAGTCTTAACCAAGAGGGAAATTATCCATGCAGTTTTAACGGGAATTGCCTTAGATGAATTGGCAGAAAAGAAACTATTACCTGAGCCACTTCAAACCATAGTTGAAAGTGATGAAGGCTTATTTGGTATAGATGAAATCATACCCTTATCTATAGTAAATGTCTACGGTACCATTGGCTTAACCAATTATGGATATTTAGATAAGGAGAAGCTAGGTGTTATAAGCAAACTAGATAAAATGAAAAATGGATCAGTTCATACCTTCTTAGATGATCTGGTGGCTGCCATTGCAGCAGCTGCTGCCAGTAGAATAGCCCATTCTAAAAGTGATTAAAAAAATAGACTCAAAATTTGAGTCTATTTTTTTACCATTCTATGGAGATCATTGATCTGTCAATAGAGGCTAAATCCTTTGCACCAGTTAATATCATAGTTTGTAGAAGCTGATATTTCATATCATTGATAACCTTTGCAACACCTTCCCTGTATCCACCGAAGGCTCCAATGATTACTGGTCTGCCTATAAGGACTGCATCAGCACCAAGGGCAATCATCTTAAATACATCTACTCCAGAACGGACTCCACCATCTACTAGTATCATTATCTTCCCTTTGACAGCCTCTGCAATTTCAGGCAGGACCCTGGCTGTAGATTGGCTATGGTCTAATACTCTACCTCCATGATTAGATACAACTATGGCCTTTGCACCAGTTTCAACAGCCAATAGGGCTTCTTCCTTGGTCATTATTCCCTTTAGTATAAAGGGTAGGCTAGTGGAAGAAATGATTTCCTTTAGCTCATCTACAGTTTTAGGACCCACAGGGGCTCCATGTAAGGCCAAAGTTATCAATCCAGCCCCATCTATATCCATGCCTGCAGCAATAGCATTTACTTTTTCTGCTTTTTTTACAGCTTCCATAACTACAGGATTTTCTTTAGGTTTAATAATGGCCACACCTTTACCATTAACTTTCTCAAGTAAGTTTAAGCCAATATTATAATTTTTAGGATCAGCAGAATCACCTATCATAGCAAGGGTACCAGCGTCTACACTGCCATAGACAACACTTTCTATGTATTCTTCCTCTGATAAAGCCCCACCCATATTAAAAGCACTTCCAGTTATGGGGGCACTGATCAAGGGCAAGTCCAGTTTTGTACCAAAGAAATCAAAGGTTAAATCAGGCTCTTTAGCATCATGGATAGTTTTTAACCTAACTTTAATTTTGTTTAAGTCTTCTACATTAGATTTAAAGGAAGAACCAGTACCTGCACCTCCCATACCTGGCACCTCTCCAGCACAGACCACACCGTTGCAAACTGGACAAACCCTACAATAGCCTTTCATCCTTTCCCTAGCCGCTGCTCTTATTTCTTGCATATCCATATTTGTTTACTCCCCCTTTATAAAAAGTTTTAGATACTTTCAACTATAGATGCCACTAATTTAGATAGTTTAACTAGGTCATCAGCACTTATATATTCGTTTACGCTGTGAGCATTATACATACCTACTCCTAAGGTTGCAGCCTTGATACCCTTACCATTAAGGATATTAGTATCTGAACCTCCACCTGTAGTACCAGGTTTGTAGTTAATACCGATTTTTTCCATAGCATTTTTGATGATATTTAAAATAGGTTCGTCCTTATCTAAGTAGAAGGTTGGATAAGCATATTTTACATCTATATCTACCTTAGCACCAAACTCCTCTGCAGCCTTTTCCATGGCCTTAATCATATGGTCTACCTGTTTTTCTAGTTTTTCTTCCTTTAAGCTACGGGCTTCCAATTCCATTTCTGCATAATCTGCTACAATATTGGTTGCAGTTCCTCCCCTTATGATACCTACATTAGCAGTAGTTTCTTCATCTATCCTCAAAAGATTCATGTTGTTAATGGCTTTAGAGGCAACTTGAATAGCATTTATGCCCTTTTCCGGACTTAGGCCTGCGTGGGCGGCCTTTCCGTGGAATTTGGCATGGATTTGAGTTTGAGCAGGCCCTTGTACATTTACTCCACCTATTTCTCCGCTGGCATCTAAGACAAAGGCCATCTTAGATTTGATTTTGGAGTAGTCTAAGTACTTTGAACCATATAGGCCTACTTCTTCACATATTGTAAATACAACCTCTATATCTCCATGGGGGATCTTATTTTCTTTTATATATCTAATACCTTCTAGTATCCCAATTATGCCTGCCTTATCGTCAGCAGAAAGGATTGTATTTCCCTTAGATTTAATAATACCATCTTCTATAATTGGCTCAATATTTTCACAGGGTGTTACTGTGTCCATATGGGCACAAAACATTACAGGGTCTACATCCTTATTTCCCTTTAAGTAACCGATTAGGTTTCCAGTATTTGAGCCAGCTTTTTCTCCAGCCTTATCCACTATTACTTCAAATCCTAATTCTTCCATATCCCTTTTAAGCACCTTTGCAAAATCAGCTTCTTTATAGCTAGGACTTGATATTTTTACATAATCAATAAATCTAGAAACAATCCTATCCTTGTTCATTACATGCCTCCTTTGTTTAATTCATACAAA
>JAAYFT010000089.1 GCA_012728125.1 Tissierellia bacterium
CCTCCCTTCCATTTAGCTAATAGATGTGGCCTCACTATATAATATGAAAGATAGAGGACAAGTGTTAATTGAATTTTGTATTATACAATTAGGATAGGTTGCGAATTTTCTAAAAAAGTTAGAAGTAAACTTTAATAGGGTAATACTAGTCATTCTTACAAATTTAGTAAGTTGAAAGACCTATTTTATTCATATATACTATTTACTGAGGAGGAGTGTAGATATGAAAATTAGAAAGATTACTAGTATTTTCCTTATTTGTGCATTAGCTATATTTACAGCTGCTTGTGCCAAGGGTAATGTAGAGGATAATAAGGAAGCCTTAAATAATGATAAAACAGTAGTTGAAAGCAATATTGACCAAGATAAAGAATTGACTGATGAATTGTTGAAGGAAGATGAAGTATCTGGAGGACAGGTATATATCCAAGATGAGTGGGTTATTGGAGCTATTATCATTAAAGATGATGTTTCAGAAGAAAGAGCTAAGGAATTAGCACAAAAATATGCGGAAGAATTAAAAGAAAAATATAAGGACAAAAAAATTAATGTACAAGCAGTAAACAGCAATAAAAATCTAGCTAATATAGTATTGTAAAAGCCACACCAATGTGGCTTTTTTTTATGAAAATATTAAATACGATATGGTAAATTAACCACAATTAGCCATATAATATAGTAAAAATATTTAGTAAACTTAAGCTAAGCACACTAAAATAAGGAGGGGTAACATGAAGAATTTTAGATTTCTCACAATTGAAGAGCTGATTAGGGAGTTGGAAAACTATAAATTTACTCAATTACATATTCATCATACTTGGAAACCAGCCCACAGATCGTTTAATGGAGAAAACCATCTAGCCTTGCAAGAAGGAATGTATCATTATCATACTGTAGTAAATGGGTGGGAAGATATAGGACAACATTTAACCTTATTTCCAGATGGAAGTTGGTTAACAGGAAGGCCATTTCATAAAACACCAGCCTCTTTTGCAGGTTGGAATACTGGGGCCCTGGCTGTGGAAATGTTAGGTAACTTCGATCTTCCAGGTACTGGAGAGTTTAACAGCCTTGGATATGACAAATTAGAAGGCAAACAAAGAGAAGAGATACTAAAGCTAATAAAATACTTTATAGATAAATATGGAGAGGAAACTGTTATTTTTCATCGTGAAAATCCAAATACTAAAAAGACATGTCCAGGCACTTCTTTAGATAAAGAAACCCTAATCAAGGAGGCAAAACTTATCCATGAACCTTCCCCATGGGCTAAGGAGGCTTGGCAGTGGGCAATAGAAAATGGAATTACAGATGGGACAAATCCTAGGGAAATGGCAACGAGAGAACAGGTTGTTACCATGTTGTATAGGATGTGGAAGAACTTATAAGTTTGCTTGTGATAGTTAGAAATACAATATCTCAAATAATTATCCAATATGATTTTGGAATTATGAATTGAGAATTTTAAAAATTCCTCCCTTTTTATTGACTAATAAATAAAGTTATCATATCATATAAATATACTGGTACGGGGTATACGTAATATTAAAGGGAGGTTTTACAATGAGTAAAAAGATTGTAATAGTAGGTGGAGTTGCTGGTGGTGCAACAGCCTTAGCAAGACTGAGAAGACTTGATGAAAATGCAGAAATAGTATTGTTTGAAAGAGGAGAATATATTTCCTTTGCTAATTGTGGTTTACCTTATTATATAGGTGGTGTAATAGAAAATAGGGACTCCCTATTGGTTCAAACTCCAGAAGGAATAATGAAAAGATTTGATGTAGATGTAAGGGTCAAATCTGAAGTAATAAAAATACTAAAGGATGAGAAAAAAGTAGTAGTTAGGAATTTAGAAACTAATGAGGAATACGAAGAAACTTATGATTATCTAATTCTATCTACAGGCTCTACACCTCTAAGACCACCTATACCAGGAATTGACTCTCCAAACATTTTTAGTCTCTGGAATATACCAGATACAGATGCCATAAAGTCCTTTATAGAAAAAGAAAAACCAAAATCTGCAGTAGTAGTTGGTGGAGGATTTATTGGTCTTGAAATGGCAGAGAACCTGTATGAACTGGGCATAAAGGTCTCCATAGTAGAGATGCTAGATCAGGTAATGGCTCCATTAGACTACGAAATGGCTCAGATAGTCCATGAACATTTAAGAAATGTTGGAGTAGACCTTAGGTTGAAGGATGGAGTAAGTAGGTTTGACTATAAAGATGGGCTTGTTACAGTTACATTACAATCCGGAAATACTATAGATGCTGATATGGTCATCCTATCTATAGGAGTTAGACCAAATAGTGAACTAGGAAGAGAAGCAGGCTTAGAATTGAACCAAAGAGGTGGAATTGTAGTAGACAAATATTTAAAGACCTCTGACGATTATATCTATGCCATTGGGGATGTTATAGAAGTTGAAGACTTCGTTAATAAGGTTCAAACCATGGTACCCTTAGCTGGTCCAGCCAACAAGCAGGGTAGAATTGTAGCAAATAATATCTTAGGTGAAAAGGAAGAATATAAGGGAACTCAAGGAACAAGCATAGCCAAAGTCTTTGATTTAACTGTGGCCAATACAGGAACCAATGAAAAAACTTTAAATAGGCTTGGTAAAGTGTACAAGGAGGATTATTTTATAGCCCTTATTCATACAAACTCCAGTGTTGGATATTATCCAGGGGCATTGCCAATGTCTATAAAACTAATATATGATAAGGAAGGAAAAGTCCTTGGTTCACAAATTGTAGGTTATAAGGGTGTCGATAAGAGAATAGACGTTATTGCTACATCCATAAGATTTGGTGGTAAAGTATCTGATTTAAAGGAATTGGAATTAGCCTATGCTCCCCCTTATTCTGCAGCAAAAGACCCTGTTAATATGATTGGATATGTAGCTGATAATCAATTAAAGGGAGACGTAGATATAGCTATATGGAAGGACTTACTAGAACTAGACAAGAATACGGTTATATTAGACGTCATGGAAGATGATGAAAGAGAAAAGGGCCATATAAAGGACTCTATTCATATACCTTTAGGCCAATTAAGGAATAGACTAGATGAACTAGATAAATCTAAGAAATATATAGTATATTGTGCTGTAGGCCTAAGAGGCTATATAGCCAGTAGAGTTTTAAAACAAAAAGGCTTTAATGTGAAAAATTTAGCTGGTGGATTTACAACCTACAAGACCATGTTCTGCCAAAATGATGATGGTAACTGCATAGGGCTCCAAGAAGGTCCAATGGTCTTTAGTGATACTGGAGAACAAAAGGTAATATAGGAATATAGGTTGACTTTTACCCCATCTAATGGTTAAAATAATATAAAATAGCATATTTGGATGTCATTTAAATTAATTTTAGAAGGGGGAAATAAATTATGATGAATCCAATGACAGCTGATAACTTAAGATCCGCATTTGGTGGAGAATCTCAAGCACATATGAGGTACAGAATATGGGCTGAGAAGGCAGAAAAAGATGGTTTTCCAACAGTAGCAAGACTTTTCATGGCTACATCTGATGCTGAACAAGTACATGCAACATTGCATTTTAAAGCTCTAAAAGATGAAGTTGGTGATTTCTCAGTAACATCAGGAGCAGGCTTTGGATATGGAACAACATCTGATAATCTACAAGGAGCAATTAATGGAGAATTACACGAAGTAAATCAAATGTATCCAGCATACATAGCAGTAGCAGAACTACAAGAGGAAAAAGAAGCCCTAAGAGCATATAGATATGCTATAGAAGCAGAAAAGGTACATGCTGAGCTATTTACAAAAGCAAAGGAAGCTGTAGATGCAGGAAAAGACTTAGAGGCTAAAGTTGTTGAACTTTGCCCAATCTGTGGCTACATCACTTTAACAGGCGAAGAGGATAAATGCCCACTTTGCAATGCTAAGAAGGAAGTATTTGTAGCATACTAATTAACCCAATGCTAGACATAGAAATATGTCTAGCATTATAATTTTATTGAGTATGGAAATTATTATTTAATGGGGTGTTTTTTTGATAATTGAAACCGTAATCTTATCCTTTATTCTCGGGAAAATAAGAGGAGGCAGGATAAGAAACATAGGAAATCTTTATATAAAGAAATGGTATATTTTTGTTATATCCTTTCTTATGGAAATTATATCCTTATTATTAATAACTAGATTCAGTGGGAGTTTAAGTAGATTTCTAGAAGATAATTTTTCCTATATACATATATTTATTTATTTACTTTTGATACTGGGTTTGATTCTAAATTTCCGTGAAAAGGGTTTTAAACTAGTTTTATTTGGTTCCCTTTTGAACTTTATTCCTATTTTGCTAAACAATGGCAGAATGCCAGTATCCATAAAAGCCCTTAAATTTTCAAAGCTTTATAATGAACTAACTTTATTAGAAGAAGGAAGGATCTTAACCCACGTGTTAATAGATAAGTCCACAAAGCTTAGTATTTTATCAGATATAATACCCATACCAAAACCCTATCTATTTCCTAAGATAATAAGTTTGGGAGACATTCTAATAGCCATAGGCTTATTTGTTTTAATACAAACTTATATGAAAGATATTGAAGCCACGCCATATATTGGTAAACCCTTAAATTAAGGGTTTATTTTTTTGTTTTTTGGCAAACTAAGAAAAAGAAAAGGGAGGTAATATATTGGAACCTAGACTAGTCATAATAGCCATTATACCAGCAGCCATAATCATTTTAGGAATATACTTAAGCGATAGACATGATAGGGAACCATTAAATGTACTATTATTAACCTATATCTTGGGAGCCCTTTCGGTTATTCCTTCCATTGTAGTAGAAGAGATATTAATTGCTTTTAATATTTTTCCAGGTGTATTGGGAGCATTTTACAATGCTTTCATAGTTGCAGGCCTTACAGAGGAATATTTTAAAAGGCTTGTTATATTAAAATACCCATATAAAACTAAGTTCTTTAATGAAAAATTAGACGGAATAGTCTATTCAGTATTTGTTACCATGGGATTTGCCACCGTAGAAAATATAATCTACGTAGCCTTTAGGTATACTAACAATCCCTTTATCGGATTATACAGGGGTATATTTTCAGTACCTGCCCATGGAGTTTTTGGGATAACTATGGGATATTATCTATCCCTGGCTAAATTCGATACTAATTTAGATAGAAAAAGAATAAATATGAGAAAATCATTATACATGCCAGTCATAATGCATGGCTTATTTGATTTTATATTGATGGCAGAAATACCCCAACTAACATTAATCTTTGTTCCCTATGTAATTTTCTTATGGGTATTAAATCAAAGGAAGCTGGCCAATTTTATGTTTGACTCCAAAAATAGAGTAATAGGTCTAAAGAGAGAAAAGTAACCAAATTATTGTATATAATAATGATAGGGTATAAAATAAATGGTAGATAGATGCTACCATTTATTTTTTTAAGGGGGAAAACCATGAAAAGAAAATTTTACTTAGTTTTAGCTTTTGCAATGATACTATTTTTATTAGGATTTATTAGTACTATTTTTATTGATTTCCAGGAGCTTATGGGAAATGAAAAAGAAACCTATATTAGTCAGGATGAAGAAACAAGTGGAGAAATAGTTGTAGAGTCTGAAGGTGAAACTATTGAAGAACCAATAGAAGAAGCAAAAATATCTAATATTAAAATACTAGCCGTAGGAGATATAATGTTTCATTCACCCCAGTATAATGCAGCCTTTAATAAGGAGATTAATGAGTATGATTTTACCTCAGTTTTTAAATATGTAAAAAAATATATAGAGTCAGTTGATTTAGCCATAGGCAATCTGGAAACAGTTATTGCTGGAGAGGAAGTAGGATATTCAGGCTACCCAAGGTTTAATACTCCAGAGGCTGCCCTTTTTGCCATAAAGGAAGCAGGCTTTGACATTTTATCTACAGCAAACAATCATAGTTTAGACCAAGGTAAAGCAGGCCTTATAAATACCATAGACAATATTCATAAATATGGGATGAAAAATATTGGCACATATAAAGAAGAAAATACTATACTTGTTGAAGAGATAAATGAAATAAAAATTGGATTTCTATCCTATACCTATGGATTAAATGGAATGGACTATACCCTAACAGAGGAAGAACTAGATTATATGGTAAATTTAATAGATGAAGATAAGATTAAATCCCATATTGAAGACGCAAAGGATATGGAATTAGACTTAATCGTAGTATTTATCCATTGGGGAAATGAATACCAAAGAGAACCTTCCCCCTATCAAATGGAATTAGGTGAAAAGATAATTGAATGGGGTGCAGACATTATCTTGGGAAGCCATCCCCATGTAGTACAAAAGTCTCAAATAATAAACAAGGATGGTAAGGACAAGTTTATTATCTATTCCATGGGCAACTTTCTATCTAATCAAAGAAAAGAAACCATAGGTAACCCTTACACTGAAGATGGGATAATGGTTCAATTGGAAATAGAAAAGGACTTAGCTGATAATAATACAATTATAAAAAATATACACTATATCCCTACATGGGTCCACAGATATAGGGATAATGGAAGGCTAGTTTATGAAATCTTACCAATAGCAGATTATATAAATGGAGATATTCAACTTGGCGATGAAGATAATCTAAGGGAAAGGTTGGAAAAGTCTTTCCATGACACCATGAAGGTTATGATTGAAAATTCTAGCATTTCTGAATTTAATTAATATTACTATTATAATTAATTAGTTCAAATAAAAGTCTACTTATTATATAATTGAATTAGTAGAAAAATATAGTAAAAGGTGTGGTAGGCCTTGGAATTCTTTAGAGGATTATTTTCTAATATGAGAATTAGAGATGTTATCGATATCATTGTTGTAGCAGTAGTTTTATATAAGGTATTTACCTTAATTAGAGAAACTAGAGCAGAGCAATTGATTAAAGGTATTTTTGCTATCTTTGTTTTTGAAAAAATCAGTGGAGAAGGATGGCTAGAGTTATACACCATAAACTGGATACTTAAAAATACCATGACCGTTGGAGTTATTGCTATTTTAATAGTATTCCAGCCTGAACTTCGCCGGGGATTAGAATACATAGGTAGGTCTAGATTTTTTACCAAGTCATTTCTTGAAATCAAAGGTGAGAGCCTTTCTAAAACCGTAGATGAAATTGTTGAAGCCTGTGCTTCTCTTTCTAGACAAAAAATAGGTGCCTTAATAGTCTTGGAGAGGGAAACTGGTTTAAATGAGGTGGCTGAAACAGGAACCTTAATCAATGGCACAGTCTCCAGCAATCTGCTTATCAATATTTTTATTCCCAATACACCCTTACATGATGGAGCCGTTATCATAAAAGAAGATAAAATTAAGGCAGCTGCATGCTTTTTACCATTAACAGATAATATGAACGTAAGTAAGGAGCTAGGCACTAGACATAGGGCTGCCCTAGGTATATCAGAAAGGTCTGACAGCCTATCTATAGTAGTCTCTGAGGAAACAGGTTCTATTTCCATTGCGGAAAAAGGGACTATAGCAAGGCATTTAGATGTTAAAACCTTAAGGCAGATCCTTATGGATATGTATAAGCCTAAGGATTCACCTCAAACTTTTGTAGCTAGATGGAGGCGAAAAGATGAGCAAGGAGAGGAATGATCTTACTTTAAAAGTCTTTGCTCTTATTATAGCTGTTATTTTATGGAGCTATGTAATGAGTGAAGTAAATCCCGATAGATCAGAGACCATTAGAAATATACCCGTTGCTTTTAATAATATAGAGGCCCTTGATAGACAGGGCTTAGTCCTCATGGAACCAAAGGAAGCAAGTGTTACAGTTAGGGTTAATGGAAGAAAATTTGACATGGCAAATTTTGACTCTAAATCCATAAAGGCCTATGTTGACTTAAGTGGATATGGAGAAGGACAAATTAAGGTTCCTGTCAACGTAGTTGTTGAGGATTTTAACAATATTAGGGTTGAAAGAGTAGAACCATCGGAAATCCTATTTAAATTTGACAAATTAATAAGCAAGCAAAAGGCTGTTACTGTCCAGACTGAAGGCAGCTTAGATCCCAATTATATATTAGGGGATATAACAACAAAGCCTGCAAGCGTACTAATCTCAGGACCTAGATCTTGGGTAAATGAAGTAGCTGAGGTAATAGTAAAAGTGGATCTAGATGGAAGAAAGGTTAGTTCTGATGTAACCTTACCTGTACAGCTAATAGATGATAACAAAGAGAAAGTAAGCGGAGTTAGGTATGAACCATCAGTCATAGATGTAGATATCCCAGTATATAGAAAAGTCAATGTACCTATTGAACTGCAAACGGAAAACCAATTACCAGAGAACTATGAGATTACTAATATAAGTATTAATCCAAGCAGAATTGACTTAAAAGGAGATAATAGTATAGCATATTTAACTTCCATTTCAACTAAGCCAATAGATATAAACGTTTTTATAGAAAACCCAACAATGGAAGTAGAATTAGATTTACCAAACAATATATCCTTAGTAAATCCAAATGAAAAAATAACCGTTTCAGTAATAGTTGAGGAGACTCTAAGTAAATCCTTTGAACTTTCTCTTGAAGATATAGCCATTAGAAACTTAGGAGAAGGGCTTAAGATAGCTGAAGAAGACTTATCTAAAACCATTACAGTTACTGCAAAGGGAAGCGTGGAACAGATGGAAGATTTAACAGAGGACGACCTAGGAATTTATATAGACTTAAGTTTCTTTGGTGAAGGACAACATAATGTATATGCTGGTTCCCATCAGCCAACAGGCATAGTTATAGAAAATATTGATCCTCAACCTCTAGAAATAAATCTTATTAGGGATTAATGACAATAATACCCTACCACTTGATTCTACAACACTAAATTACATCTAAAAAATTCAGGATCCAATAGTATTTCAAAATAGAAAGTACAAGTAATTGAATTAATTTATAAAAAGAGGTGAATATGATGACCAAATCTTTTGATGAATTATTAGACTTAGCAAAGGTTAAAGGTCCCAAAAAAATAGCTGTAGCTTGTGCTGAGGATAAAGATGTACTAACTGCAGTGAAAAATGCAGTAGACCTAAAAATTGTTGAACCAATCCTAGTTGGGAATAGGGAAAAGATCTTAGAAATAGCTGATGAAATTGATTTTGACCTAACAGATTTTGAAATCATCCACGAAGAAGACAAGGTACAAGCATCAAGAATTGCTACCAGTTTGGTTAGCAGTGGCAAAGCCCATGTTCTAATGAAGGGGCTTGTAGATACTTCCATCATCATGAAACAGGTATTAGACAAGGAAATAGGCCTTAGGACAGGTAAGGTAATTTCCCATGTGGCAGTGTTTAATACGGATACCTACCATAAGGTATTTATGGTAACTGATGCAGCAATGAATATAGCCCCAGACCTTAATCAAAAAAAGGAAATCATAGAAAATGCAGTAGTACTTGCTAAAGCATTAGAAGTTGAAAGACCGAAAGTTGCAGTTTTAGCTGCAAAGGAAAAGGTATCTCCAAAGATGGAAGCTACTGTTCATGCAAAGGAATTGGCAGAAATGAACAAAAGAGGAGAAATATTAGATTGTATTGTAGATGGTCCTTTTGCCTTAGATAATGCTGTTTCTAAGGAGTCAGCTAGGATCAAAGGTATAGATAGTGAAGTAGCAGGGGATGCAGATATACTACTTGTACCAGATATAGATGCAGGAAATGTACTTTATAAATCTTTAACTTTCTTAGGAAATGCAAAATCAGCAGGCCTTATAATAGGCACAAAATCACCTATAGTTCTAACATCAAGAGCTGATAATGATGAAGCTAAACTAAATTCTATTGCCTTAGCAGTGCTTATGGCAGCAAAATAGGAGGGAAATATGATTAGACTATTAGTTATCAACCCAGGTTCTACATCAACTAAAATTGCAGTTTTTGATGATGAAAGTATTATCTTTGAAGAAACTCTTCGTCATTCAACGAAGGAAATTTGCTCATTCAATAGAATCTATGACCAACTTGAGTTTAGAAAAGAAATAATATTAGATGCTCTAGAAGAAAACAATATACCTTTAGAATCTTTAAATGCCATAGTAGGTAGGGGTGGGCTACTAAAACCAATAGAAGGTGGCACCTACGAAATAAATGAAGTAATGTTAGAGGATTTGAAATCCGGTTCTAGAGGAGAACATGCTTCTAACCTTGGTGGAATCTTGGCCTATGAAATAGCCAAAAACCTAAATATACGCTCATTTATTGTAGACCCTGTAGTAGTAGATGAAATGCAAGATGTAGCTAGAATATCTGGACTTAAAGGCATAGAGAGAGTATCTATTTTTCATGCCTTGAATCAAAAAGCCGTAGCTAGAAGACATGCCAAAAGCTTAGGAAAGAAATATGAAGATCTAAACCTTATAGTGGCCCATCTAGGAGGGGGAGTTTCTGTTGCAGCCCATGAAAAAGGAAGAGTAATCGATGTACCTAATGCCTTAAATGGAGATGGACCATTTTCACCAGAAAGGGCGGGCGGCCTTCCAGTTGGACAAGTCATTGACCTATGTTTCTCTGGCCAATATACCAAAGATGAGATTAAAAAGATGATAGTAGGTAATGGAGGTATAGTTTCTTACCTAGGTACCAATGACGCTAGAGAAGTGTCTGAGCGTATGAAAAATGGAGACAAGGAAGCAGAACTTATATATTATGCCATGGCATATCAGGTATCAAAGGAAATTGGTTCTTGTGCAGCAGTACTAAAGGGAAAGGTAGATGGAATTCTAATTACTGGTGGCATTGCCTACGATAAGGAATTCACTTCATGGATAGAAGAAAGAGTAAACTTTATAGCTCCAGTAAGTATTTATCCGGGAGAAGATGAGCTTACTGCACTGGCCCAAGGTGGACTTAGGGTTCTAAAAGGCGAAGAGGAAGCAAAAATTTATAAATAGGATGATACTATGTTAAAGGATAAACGAATAAGAATAATAATAGGTCATTATGGTAGTGGTAAGTCTGAGTTCAGTATAAATTATGCAGTAAAACTAGCTGAAATGGGAAGAAAGGTCGCATTGGCAGACATAGATATAGTCAATATGTATTTTAGATCTCGAGAAAAGACTAGGGAAATGGAAAAACTAGGCATAAAAGTAATAGCAAGCCATATAAATACTCCTGCAGTAGAGGTCCCATCTATATCAGCAGAGGTTTATGGACCTTTACAGGATAAGAGTTATGACTTCGTAATAGACGTAGGTGGAGACCAAGTAGGAGCAAGGGCCTTAGGCAGATACGTAGATTATTTTAAAGAAGGAGAATATGATATGTTCTTCGTATTAAACGCTAACAGGCCTGAAACCCAAACAGCTCAGAAGGCTTACGAATACATGGTAAAAATTCAAGATGTATCAAGGGCAAGAATAACTGGAATTGTAAACAACACCCATTTGTTAAAGGCAACAGGGGTAGAAGACGTACTTAGGGGGCAAAAACTTGCACTGGAAGTTCAAGAAAAAACCGGTATACCAATCAGGTATATTTCCGTAATGGAAGAGTTGGTTCCCCAGCTTCCCAAGGATTTAGAAGGAGAAATACTTCCCATAAAGCTCTTTTTAAGAGATGATTGGATGTTATAGTATTTCTAGAACTTTTCAAATTAAGGAGGGTTAATATGGCAAAGGGTAAAGTTACCTTCAAAGAGGACATATGTAAAGGTTGTGAGCTCTGCACCACTGTTTGTCCGGTAAAAATAATTACAATGGACAGGAGCAAAATTAATGCAAAAGGTTATAATCCAGCGACAGTAACAGACATGGATAAATGTATTGGTTGCGCCAATTGTGCAACTATATGTCCAGACGTAGTTATTACGGTGGAAAGGTTTAAATAAAATTAAGGAGGGTTAACAATGTCAAAAGTACTCATGAAGGGGAATGAAGCTATAGGAGCGGCAGCTATTCAGGCTGGCTGTAAGTACTTTTTTGGTTATCCTATAACTCCTCAATCAGAATTACCTGAATACATGGCAAGAGAATTACCTAAGGTTGGTGGAGTATTTTTGCAAGCAGAATCGGAAATAGCAGCAATAAATATGGTATATGGGGCTGCAGGAGCAGGAGCTAGGGTAATGACATCTTCTTCAAGTCCTGGAATATCCCTAAAACAAGAAGGTATTTCCTATTTAGCAGGTGCTGAACTACCTTGTTTAATAGTAAATATAATGAGGGGTGGACCTGGACTAGGAAGTATTCAACCATCACAAACAGATTATTTCCAAGCCACTAGAGGTGGAGGAAATGGAGACTATAGGCTAGTAGTATATGCTCCAGCCAATATACAAGAAATGGTAGATTTGATCATTGAAGGCTTTGATGTAGCTGACCAATATAGGAATCCAGTCATGATTCTAGGAGATGGAATGATTGGACAGATGATGGAACCAGTTGAATTTAAACCTCCAAAGAAAAGGGACTTACCTGAAAAAGACTGGGCAACTACAGGAACAGGTGGCAAGAGAAAGCCAAATATTATAAATTCCTTATATATTGCACCAGAAGATCTAGAAGCCCACAATATAAAACTACAAGCTAAATATAAGAAGATAAAGGAAAATGAAGTAAAAGTAGAATCATATAATATCGAAGATGCGGATGTAGTTATTTCCGCCTATGGTACAACAGCTAGGATTGCTAAGACAGCCATAGCTAAACTTGAAAAAGAAGGATATAAAGTAGGTTTAATTAGACCTATTACATTGTGGCCTTATCCTTACGATGAGTTTAAAAAGATCAACCCCAGTTGTAAAGGCGTTCTTACAGTAGAGATGAATACTGGACAAATGGTGGATGATGTTAAGATAGCAGTAGAGGGTAAATTTCCAGTTCATTTTTACGGAAGAACAGGAGGAATGGTCCCAACACCGGAAGCAATAATTGAAAATGTTAAGAAAATTTGCGGAGGTGAAATATAATGACTATAGTATTTGAGAGGACTAAAGGGCTAACAGATGTAGAGACCCACTATTGTCCAGGATGTACCCATGGAATTATTCATAGGCTAGTAGGCGAAGCTATGGTGGAATTAGGAGTCTTAGAAAAGGCCATAGGAGTTGCACCTGTAGGCTGTTCAGTATTTGCCTACAATTACTTTAATTGTGATATGCATGAGGCAGCTCATGGTAGGGCACCTGCAGTGGCCACTGGTATTAAGAGAGTTCATCCTGATAAATTTGTATTTACTTATCAAGGGGATGGGGACTTGGCAAGTATTGGGACTGCCGAAATAGTCCATGCAGCCCATAGGGGAGAGAAGATTTCTACAATCTTTGTAAATAATGCTATCTATGGAATGACAGGTGGTCAAATGGCTCCAACTACTTTAGTAGGTCAAAAAGCCACGACTGCACCAGGTGGCAGGAGTGAAGAACATAGTGGTAGACCTATTAGAATGAGTGAGATGCTAGCAACTATCCATGGAGCTAAATTTGTGGAAAGAGTAGCAGTTAATACTCCAGCCAACATTAGAAAGGCTAAAAAAGCCATAATTGAATGTTTTAAAGTGCAACTTGAAGGTAAAGGTTTTGGTATAGTGGAAGTACTATCCACATGTCCTACTAACTGGGGAATGACAGCTCCTGAAGCTATGAAATGGTTAGAGGATAACATGATACCATATTATCCTCTTGGAAATTTTAGAAGACCAGAGGAGGCTGAATAGAATGGAAGAAAGAATAGTTATTGCAGGCTTTGGTGGACAAGGAGTTATGGCTTTAGGCCAGCTTTTGACCTTTGCAGGAATGACAGAAAATAAAAACGTATCTTGGCTACCTTCCTATGGTCCAGAAATGAGAGGCGGAACTGCAAACTGTAATGTTATAATATCAACAGAGGCAGTAGGTTCCCCAGTAGTTACAGAATCTACATCAGCAATTGTTATGAATAGACCTTCCTTAGATAAATTTGAAAAAACCATTGTACCAGGAGGCAAACTATTTATTAATTCATCCTTAATAGATAGGAAATCCACTAGAGACGATATAGAAGTTTATTATATACCAGCCAATGAAATAGCAATCGAACTAGGCAACAGTAGAGTAGCCAATATGGTTATGTTAGGAGCCTTTATAGAAGCTACTAATGTGGTAGAGAAAACCACTGTACTAGAAAAGGCTTTCACAGCAGTATTTGGAGAAAATAGGGCCCATCTACTTCCAATAAACAAGGAAGCCTTAGAGAGAGGGGCAGAGCTAGTTAGGGGTTAAAAGAAAAAGACAGGAGGCATGATATTATGTCCCTTGTCTTTTTTTAGTAGTGAAGGGGTATAGATGAAAAAGTCTTTATAAAACTACTATTGTAAAATAAAAACAATAATTGTAGAATATTATTGGAAAATAATACAAACTTGTTTTTGCAATTAGGAAAAAAATATGATATAATATCTCCGATGGAAATGAATAAAGCTGAATTCTTTTTTAAAGAAGCGGGGGAACCAATTTCTTGGGGTGAATCCTTTTTAGGACGGGCAGGCCCTTTTGTCCGAACCCGACAGCTAACCTCGTAAGCTTTTAAGGGGGCAAGTAAGTTTATATAAAACTATGGATGCCCATAGTTTTTTTTGTACGCGAAAAGGAGGTTGACATAAAAATAATATAAGAAAGGGGAGATTGTATGAATAAAGACTTTACATTTGCTGTAATAGGTGCAGGTAATGGCGGCATGGCAATGGCCGGCTACCTATCCATGATCGGATATAAGGTGAATTTGTACAATAGAACCTTAGAAAATATATTACCCTTAATAAAAAATCCTACCATTTCCTTAACTGGAGAAGTTGAGGGAGCAGGAGTATTGAATAAGGCAACCAACATAATCAGTGAAGCCATAGAAGGTGCAGATGTAATTATGGTTACTGTACCAGCTATGGGCCACTATCCCTTAGCCATGGAAATGGCACCCTATTTGACCGATGGTCAAGTAATAGTACTTAATCCAGGTCGCACAGGCGGTGCATTAGAAGTTTATGAAGCTATAAGAAAGCACAGTCCTCACAAGGAAATAATAGTAGCAGAAGCTCAAACCTTTATATACGCTTGTAGGACCACATCCAGCAATAGTGCCCATATATTCCAAGTTAAGAAAGAAGTAACCTTAGCTTCAATCCCATCTAATAAAACTAACCATGTAATAAATCTATTAAAATTTGCATATCCACAGTTTATTCCAGCAAGAGATGTTTTGGAAACTAGTATAAACAATTATGGAGCTATTTTCCACCCTGCCCCCACCCTATTAAATAGCGGCCATATCGAAAGAGGCGCACCCTTCGAATACTATATCGAAGGCATCACCCCATCCATAGGAGCATTCCTAGAAAAAATGGATAACGAAAGAATGGAAATAGGCAAGGCCCTTCAAGTTAATACCTTGTCTGCCAAAGACTGGCTATATGAATCCTATGGTGCAGAAGGGAATAACCTTTATGAAACGGTACAAAACAACAAGGCCTATAAAGGCTTGCAAGCGCCTAAGGGCTTACAGATTAGATACATCTATGAAGATGTGCCCTATAGCTTAATACCTATGGCTTCCATAGCCAGAGAATTAGGTATAAAAACCCCAGCTATTAATTCCATTATTAACTTAGCTTCCTTAATGACAGGCAAGGACTTTTATGAAAATGGAAGGACCATAGAAAGACTAGGATTAAGAGGATTATCTGTCTATGAAATGCACAAATATGCTCAAATAGGAAAAATTGACAAAGAAGATAAGGAAGGTGTTGCTTAATGAAAAAGATAATCGCTGGTACTTTAGGGAACTGTGTTCACGTTGCAGGTATAATGAACTACCTCAACTTAGCAGAAAGTGAAAAGTATGAAACGGAATTTATTGGCATTGGCAAGCCAGTAGATGAATTGATTCAAATAATTAAGGAAAAAAAGCCAGATATAGTGGCTCTATCCTATAGATTAACACCAGAACCATTAAATAAGATATTAGAAGAGTTAAAGGAAAAAATAGAGGAACATAATTTACAAAACCTTACTTATATTTTTGGCGGTACTGAACCAACAGTACAAGTGGCCAAGAAATGGGGCATATTTGAAAAAACTTTTGATGGTAGCGAAGATATTGATGAGGTAATAGCCTACCTAAAGGGCAAAGACTATTCCCTAGAGGAGTCCTATCCAAAGGATTTAATTTCTAGGATAAAATCTAAATACCCTTATCCAATTTTAAGACACCATCTAGGCCTGCCTACCATAGAAGAAACGGTGGAGGCCATAGAAAAGGTGGCAGAGGCAAAGGTAATAGATGTAATATCAGTTGCCCCAGACCAAAATGCACAGGAGTATTTCTTTGACCAAGAAAATATGGATGAAAGACTAAATGGTGCAGGTGGAGTACCTTTAAGGAGTAAAGAAGACTTTAGAAAACTATATAATGCAGCCCAAAGGGGAAACTATCCACTCCTTCGCTCCTATAGTGGAACAAAGAATATTATAAGATTTGCAGAAGTTCTAAAAGAAACCATAGATAATGCTTGGTGTGCAGTACCCCTATTCTGGTATAGTGAATTAGATAAAAGGGGTCCAAGGCCATTATTAGAAGCCATAAAAGAAAACCAGCAGGTAATGAAATGGCATGGGGAAAGAAATATACCAGTAGAAGTTAATGATCCTCACCACTGGAGTTTAAGGGATGCCCATGATGCCATAGGTGTAGCTGCTGCCTATATAGCTGCCTATAATGCAAAGAAAATGGGGGTAAAGGATTATGTGGCCCAATACATGTTCAATGTGCCAGCTAGTATATCGCCTGAAAAGGACCTAGGCAAGATGCTGGCCAAAATAGAACTAGTAGAAAGCCTAGTAGATGACAACTTTAAGGTCTACCGTCAAGCTAGGGCAGGCCTGGCAAGCTTCCCAACAAACCTTTATCAAGCCAAGGGTCAATTGGCAGCATCAGCTTATTTAGCCATGGCAATTAAACCACATATCTACCATGTAGTAGGCTTCTGTGAAGCTCACCATGCAGCTAGGGCAGAAGACATAATAGAATCTGCCATGATAGTAAGGGGAATCATCAAAAATGAATTCCTAGGTTCTGTAAATATGGCTAAGGATAAAAATGTCCAAGAAAGAAAGAATGAGCTTATAAAAGAAGCAAAAGTTATAATAGAAGCCATAAAATCCTTGAATCCTAATGTTGAAGATCCATTGGCAGATCCTGAAACCCTAACAGAAGCTGTAAGAGTGGGCATATTAGATGCACCACACCTACAGGGCTCTAAAATAGCTAGAGGCCAGCTAAAGACTAGGATGGTAAGCGGTGGATTGTACGCCTATGACGAAAAGAAGGGTAGAATCTTAAAAGAAGAAGAAAGGATCAACAGCCTTTTAAAAGAAATGGTAAATAGGTAATAAAAAGACCTTTCCAAAGTTAAGATATAGCTTATCTTAAACTTAGGAAAGGTCTCTTTATTTTTACTCAATTGCAAATAAAAATTCTCCCTCACAGGCTATTTCATCATCTACATATGCCTTACCTTCACCAATACCTATAGGACCTCTTATTTTAGTTAACTCCACTTCCATCCTTAAAGTATCTCCAGGTACTACTTTTCTCTTAAATCTCACCTTATTTATTCCAGCAAACAAGGGGGTTTTTCCCTTGTACTTGTCGTGGGATAAGAGTATAACAGCCCCTACCTGTGCCATGGCTTCTACTATTAGAACTCCAGGCATAACTGGAAAATGGGGGAAATGACCTTGGAAAAAGGGCTCATTTATTGTCACATTTTTATAACCTACACCCTTTACCCCAATTTCTTCAATGGAAACTTTGTCTACAAGGAGAAAGGGGTACCTATGAGGAATAATTTCCTTAATAGCTTGAATATCTAACATATTTGACATAAAATCCCATCCTTTTTATTAATTTTATTACTAAATGCATATTGATTTTTTTTTTAGATTCATATATACTATTTCATAAATTCATTCCATAACATATTAATAATATAATCTAATTTATATTAATTTGCAATCTAGACTTAAATATTTTGAAGGAGGTGATGGAATAATAAGTTTCAAGTACAACTAAATATGGAGGTGGAAAATGGAAAAAATTTTTGTTGGTATTTCTGGTATAGGCAGCTATGTTCCAGATAATGTAATAACAAATGAAGACCTATCTAAAATAGTAGACACATCTAATGAATGGATTATAGAAAGAACAGGGATTCAAGAAAGAAGGATAGTAGATGAGAAAACTGCAACTTCAGATATAGCATCTGTAGCTGCAGAAAGGGCATTAAAAGATGCAAGATTAAAACCAGAAGATATTGATCTTATTATCGTAGCAACTGCTACTTCAGATCATTCCTTTCCTTCTACTGCTTGCATAGTACAAAAGAACATCGGAGCAACTAGGGCAGCAGCCTTTGACATAAGTGTTGGGTGTTCTGGCTTTGTCTATGGTTTGACTGTAGGTGAGCAGTTTATAAGATCAGGCTTATATGAAAGAGTCTTAGTTATTGGAGCAGAAACCCTATCAAAAATAGTAGACTGGCAAGACAGAAATACTTGTGTCTTATTTGGAGATGGGGCAGGAGCCTGTGTTTTAGAAAGATGTGAAGAAAATATGGGAATCTTAGCTTCTGAGTTAGGTTCCGATGGTACTAATGGCTCAGTACTAATACAACCTGCAGGAGGTTCTAGACAACCGGCCAATGAAGAAACAGTAAAAAACAGACTACATTTTATAAAAATGGAAGGTAGGGAAGTATTCAAATTTGCTGTTAGAGTAATGGATAAGGCATCTCAAAGTGTAATTGAGAAGGCAAATTTAAAACTGGAGGATATTGACTTTTTAGTTCCTCATCAAGCAAATGTAAGAATAATAGATGCAGCAGCAAAAAAGTTAGCCTTGGATCAAGATAAGGTCTATGTAAACCTAAACAAATATGGCAATATGTCATCAGCTTCTATTCCTGTTGCCCTTCAAGAAGCCATTGAAAAGAAAAAGATAAAAAAGGGAGACAATGTACTACTAGTAGCTTTTGGTGCAGGTCTTACTTGGGCTTCAATGATAATCAAATGGAATAGGAGGGAGGAGGATTAATGTTTCGTACCAGAATAACCCAGCTCTTAAACATTAAATATCCAATATTACAAGGTGGAATGGCTAGGGTAGCTACCCATGAATTAGCTGCAGCAGTGTCAGAAGCAGGCGGCTTAGGTATCATTGGGGCAGGCAATGCATCTGCAGAAGTAATAAGAGAAGAGATTAGGAAGTTGAAGAAGCTCACAGATAAACCCTTTGGTGTCAATCTAATGCTGTTATCTCCCCATGCTGAGGATATTGTAGGTATAATATGTAGTGAGGGGGTTCCTGTCGTTACTACAGGGGCAGGAAATCCAGGCAAGTACGTAGAGAAATTTAAAAAGCATAATGTTAAAATTATACCTGTTGTACCTACTGTGTCTTTAGCTAAGAGATTGGAACGGGAAGGTGTAGATGCCTTAATAGTGGAAGGAACTGAAGCAGGTGGCCACATAGGAGAGCTAACCACCATGGCTTTAGTGCCTCAGGTAGTAGATGAAGTAAAAATCCCTGTTATTGCTGCAGGTGGAATAGGCGATGGTAGGGGATTTTTGGCAGCCTTAAGCTTAGGTGCAGAAGGAGTTCAAATGGGAACCAGGTTTGTATGCACCACAGAATGTATAGCTCACCAAAACTATAAAGATGCCATAGTAAAAGCTAAGGATAGGGATACCTATGTAACTGGGAGAAGTACAGGGTATCCTGTTAGGGCTTTGAAAAACAAATTTACAAGACATTTTATAGACTTGGAGAAAAAAGGTGTACCCTTTGAAGAATTAGAAGCCTTAAATGCGGGAAGATTAAGACTAGCTGTACAAGAAGGAGATATAGAACAGGGTTCAATAATGGCTGGTCAAATCTCTGGTTTAATCAAGGATATTAAACCTTGTAGGGAAATAATTGAAGGTATCATAAAAGAAGCGAAAGACCATCTAAAGTATTTTGAGACTACTTTAGACGGGGGTAGGTCAAATGGATAAAAAGGATAAAGTTGCTTTTATATTTCCCGGGCAAGGTTCCCAGCATGTAGGCATGGGCAGTGATTTTTATGAGAGCTTCAAGGTTTCTAGGCAAGTTTTTGATGAAGCCAATGAAGTCCTAAATATGGATTTAAAGGGTATCTGTTTTAATGGAACGGAAGAAGAATTGACAAAAACTGAAAATACTCAACCAGCTATATTAACCACTTGCATTGCTATGTTAAGAGCTTTGGAAAGCGAAGGTATAGATTGTGACTATACTGCGGGATTAAGCTTAGGAGAGTATAGTTCTTTAGTCATGAGCAGATCTTTAGATTTTAGGGATGCAATTAGGCTTGTAAAAGAAAGAGGTAAGTTTATGCAGGAGGCAGTTCCTTTAGGTATAGGAGGAATGGCAGCTATACTAGGCCTAAACAGGGAAAAAATCCCTGCCATCCTTGAAGCAACTAAGGAATATGGTGTAGTAGAAGTAGCCAACTACAATAGTCCAGAACAGATAGTTTTATCTGGTGAGTTAGCAGGGCTAAGAATCGCCTGCGAAGAAGCAATTAAACAAGGTGCGAGAAAAGCTATACCACTACCTGTATCTGCACCATTTCATTCGTCACTATTGGTATCTGCAGGAGAAAAATTAAAGCAGGAATTATCCAAGGTGGATATAGGAGAGTCAAAGAAAAAAGTTGTTACCAATGTAGATGGCCTACCAATATTTACTAAGGAAGAAATAAAGCCTAAGCTTGTGAACCAAGTAAGCAGCTCAGTACTATGGCAGCAGTCTGTGGAATATATGATAAATGAAGGCGTTAACACCTTTGTAGAAATAGGCCCAGGAAGGTCCCTTTCTGGCTTTGTAAAGAGAATTGGGAAGGCTATAGGAAAAGAAGTGAAGACATTAAACGTAAATGATATGAATTCTTTTAAAGATACAGTGGAATACTTTAAATCCAAAAGGAATGGTGGTGAATAGATGGACTTAGCAAATAAAGTAGCCATAGTTACAGGTGGTTCTAGGGGTATAGGTAAAGAAATAGCCTTAGAACTAGCTAGAAATGGTGCTAATATAGCCATTACCTATGTAAGTAATGACCAAAAGGCTAAGGAAGTAGTTGATGAGATCTTATCCCTTGGGGTTAAGGCCATAGCCATAAAGGCTGATGTGTCAAAGGAAGAAGAAGTTCAAGATATGATAAAAAAAGTTGAAGAAGAATTTAATTCTGTAGATATACTAGTAAACAATGCAGGAATTACAAAAGACAATTTATTAATCAGGATGAAGGAAGAGGAATGGGACCAAGTAATGAATGTAAATTTAAAGGGAACATTCCTTTGTACCAAGGCAGTGTCTAGGATGATGATGAAGAAAAGATATGGAAAGATCATCAATATTACATCAGTGGTAGGTATTACAGGCAATATAGGCCAAGGGAATTATAGTGCTTCAAAGGCAGGAGTTATTGGGTTTACTAAGTCCATGGCTAGGGAATTAGCAAGCCGTGGCATTAGGGTAAATGCAGTGGCACCTGGATTTATAGAAACTGATATGACAGATGTATTAAAAGAAGATATAAAAGATGCAATGCTAAAATCCATTCCATTAGGTGCATTTGGCAAACCTAAGGATATAGCAGATGCAGTAGTGTTTTTAGCCAGCAGCAAGTCTGACTATATAACAGGTCAGGTTATAAATGTAAATGGTGGAATGAATATGTAGTGAATAGTGAAAAGTGAATAGTGAAAAGTGAATAGTGAAAAGTGAATAGTGAAAAGTAGTGTGACTTTGAGTCGGGCAGCATTAGCCTAACTTTTGAAGGGCCTTTGACCAATAGCAAGACCCAAATAACTATTCACTATTAACTATTAGTTATTAACTAAAATATTGGGAGGTAATAAAGATGACATTTGAAAAAGTAAAAAATATTATAGCTGATCAATTAGGTATTGACGACGTAGATAGTATTACAATGGAGACTTCTTTAATGAAGGACTTAGAGGCAGATTCATTAGATGCAGTGGAAATAATGATGGCCTTAGAAGATGAATTTGGTATTACAATTCCAGATGAAGATGCTGAAAAATTTACAAACATTGGTGATATAGTAAAATTTATTGAAGAGTCTCTAGAATAATACCTTGATTTGGAGGTAGATAGATGAAAAGAGTCGTAATTACAGGACTAGGACCAGTTTCCCCCATAGGCATAGGTAAAGAAAGCTATTGGCAGTCTTTAATAGAAGGAAAATCTGGTGTAGGACTTATTTCAAAATTCGATACTAGGGATTTCGATGCAAAAATTGCAGCAGAAGTGAAGGATTTTAATCCAGCAGATTTCATAGACAAAAAAGAAGCTAGAAGGATGGATAAATTCACCCAGTATGCCATAGCAGCTACTAGGCTAGCCTTAGAAGACGGGAAGGTGGATTTGGACAAATTAAATCTTGAAAGAGTTGGAGTCGTCTTAGGTGTAGGTATTGGTGGTATGGAAACCATGGAAACTGAGTTTACTAAGCTCAAAGAAAGGGGGCCCAATAGGGTTAGTCCAGTATTTATACCTATGATGATTTCAAATATGGGGCCAGGACAGGTCTCTATGACCTTTGGGTTTAAAGGCCCTACTATGACAATAACTACAGCCTGTGCCTCAAGTACCAATGCCATTGGTGAAGCCTATAGGATGATAAAGGCTGGATATCAGGATATGATAATAACAGGTGGAAGTGAAGCATCTATAACCCCTATTTCAGTGGCAGGTTTTTGTTCTATGAAGGCTCTTTCAACAAGAAATGATGACCCAACAAAAGCATCTCGTCCCTTTGACAAGGAAAGGGATGGGTTTGTAATGGGAGAAGGAGCAGGGATCCTGATCTTAGAAGAGCTAGACCATGCCTTGGCTAGAGGAGCAAAGATTTATGGAGAAATAGTTGGATACGGTTCCACTTCTGATGCTTTTCATATTACTCAACCAGACCCAGAGGCCAAGGGTGCAACAAGGGCTATGGAATTAGCATTAGAAGAAGGGAAAGTAGACTATAAGCTAATAGACTATATTAATGCCCATGGGACTTCAACTTATTTCAATGATAAACTAGAAACCTTAGCCATAAAAAACCTATTTAAGGACCATGCAAAGAATATGAATATTAGCTCAACTAAATCAATGACAGGACATTTATTAGGAGCTG
Source organism: Tissierellia bacterium (assembly GCA_012728125.1). Classification (GTDB taxonomy): domain Bacteria; phylum Bacillota; class Clostridia; order Tissierellales; family Tissierellaceae; genus JAAYFT01. Next base: position 23,258 of record JAAYFT010000089.1, read on the forward strand.
CCGGTGGAATAGAGGCTATAGCTACAGTGCTTGCCATTGAGGAAGGCCTTATCCCACCTACAATAAACTATGAATATCCAGATGAAGAATGTGATTTAAACTATACACCAAATAAATCAATAGAGAGAAATATAAATTATGCCCTATCAAATTCCCTGGGATTTGGTGGACATAATGCAAGCATCCTATTTAAAAAGTATATATACTAAAATTAAGGATCTTGGAGCTTATCCAAGGTCCTTTTTGCATAAAAAAACTTGTCTCTTTGGAATACTATGTTATACTAAAATAAGATAAAATAATGGAGTGATTGTATGGAGTTTAGTATTCCTGCTTATGTGGAAAGGGTTTTAAATAGATTAGAAGAAAATGGATTTAGTGCATATATCGTAGGTGGTTCTGTAAGAGACATGCTCTTAGGGAAAACTCCATCTGATTATGATGTAGCTACAGATGCTTTACCAGAAGAGATAGAGGAAGTATTTGGAGAATATAAAACCATAGAAGTAGGCAAAAAATTTGGCACAATAGTTGTAGTTCAAGAAGAAGGCAATATTGAAGTAACTACCTTTAGGCAGGATGGAGAATACTTAGATGGTAGGAGGCCTGAACAAGTATTTTTTTCTAAAAACTTAAAGGATGATTTGTCTCGAAGAGATTTCACAATTAATGCTATGGCATATAATAAAAATACAGGTATAATAGATTATTTTAATGGTGCGGAGGATTTAAAAAATAGTATAATTAAAACCGTAGGAAGTCCTGAAGACAGGTTTAAGGAAGATTATTTAAGGATAATTAGAGCAGTGAGATTTGCCACCCAATTGGGCTTTTCCATTGAAGAAAATACCTTCAATGCCTGTAAATTATATAGTAAGTTCCTTTCCAATATAAGCATGGAAAGGATACAGGAAGAGTTTTTTAAGATTCTTTTAGCTAAAAAACCTTCCATAGGTATCAGGCTTTTAAAGGATATAGGAGCCCTAGAAGTATTTTTGCCTGAGTTAATGGATGCAGTAGGATTTATACAACATAATCCTCATCATGAAATGGATGTATTTGAACATACTATGTGTGTTATAGATAGGGTAGAGCCTATATTACATTTAAGGCTGGCAGCCTTATTCCATGACATAGGAAAACCCCATACCTTAACCATAGATGAAAAGGGCATAGGTCATTTTTATGGCCATGATAAGCTAGGGGCAAAGATGGCTAAGACCATACTTAAAAAGCTAAAAGCTTCCAATGAGATTGTTGAAAAAGTATCCCTACTAATAGATAGGCATATGACCCAACATGCCAACTTAAAAGCAAAGGGTTTGAAAAGGCTTTTAGATAGAATGGGAGAAGAGGAAATCTTTACTTTACTTAAGCTACAAAAAGCAGATAGGTCCTGTTCCAATAGAGATGCTAAAATTGATGACTTAATTGAAAGGGAAGAAAAAATAAAAGAAATATTAGACAAGAAAGAACCTTACAGTAAAAAGCATTTAGCAATTAAAGGTGACGATTTAATCAAGTTAGGATATAATGAAGGGAAGCGAATAGGTGAGATATTAGATTATCTACTTAAGAGAGTGCTAGAAAATCCAGACCTTAATGAAAAAGAAAAATTAATTCAGATTGCAAAGGAACAGTTTGAAATTAGTGAAAAGTGAATAGTGAATAGTTTTCGTTATTCACTATATTGTGAACTGTGTATCAAAATAAATTGTCAATTGTCAATTTTCCATTGTCAATTGAATTTAGAGGGGGAATAAATATGGGTAAATTATTTGGTACTGATGGTGTAAGAGGAATTGCAAATAAAGACTTAACTCCAGAATTAGCATATAATATAGGAAGAGCAGGTGCATATATATTAGCCAAGGGGAAGAAAGGCAAAATAGTAGTAGGTAAGGACACCAGGATCTCTGGAGATATGCTAGAGGCAGCTTTGACAGCAGGTATATGCTCCATGGGACTAGATGTAATATCTGTAGGCATTATGCCTACTCCAGCAGTAGCTTATTTAACTAGAAAATATAAGGCCCTAGCTGGTGTAGTCATATCTGCCTCCCATAATCCAGGAGAATATAATGGAATAAAGTTCTTTGACTCTAAGGGCTTTAAATTACCTGACGAAGTGGAAGAGGAAATAGAAGATATTATACTTAACAATAAAGAACTAAACCTTAACCCAATGGGAGAAAACATAGGAAGGGTAATTGTAGAAAATAATGGAAGTGAAGATTATATAGACTATTTGATTTCCAATATAGATTTAGACTTAACAGGTGTAAAAATTGCCATGGACTGTGGCCATGGTGCTTTATATAAAATTGGACCAGAAATAATCAAAAGGCTGGGTGGGGATTTAGTCGTTATAAATACGGAGCCTACAGGCATGAATATTAATGATAACTGTGGCTCTACAAATCCTAACATGATTCAGGAACTGGTAAGAAGGGAAAATGCAGCTATTGGCCTATCCTTCGATGGTGATGGAGATAGGATAATAGCCGTAGATGAACTCGGTAATATAGTAGATGGAGACCATATATTAGCCATTTGCGGTTTCTATTTGAAAGAAAAGGGAAGATTAAAGAACAATACCCTAGTAGGTACCATAATGACCAACATGGGATTAGATTTATTTTTACAAGAGAAGGGTATTAATATAATCAAGACTAAGGTTGGGGATAGATATATATTGGAAGAGATGATAAAAAACGATTATGTACTTGGAGGCGAACAGTCAGGCCATATAATATTTCTAGACCTTAATACTACAGGAGATGGTCTAGCTACAGGCCTATATCTATTAGAAGTTATGAAAGAACTTGGAAAACCATTGTCCCAATTAAACAGGTTAATGACTGATTTTCCACAAGTACTAGTTAATGCTAGGGTAAAAAATGAGTTAAAGAACAAGTATAATGAAAATCAAGAGATAGTAGAAAAAATAAAGGAAGTAGAAAAACTGTTCAAAGGACAGGGGAGGGTAGTTATTAGACCTTCAGGAACAGAGCCATTAGTTAGAGTTATGATAGAAGCTAAAGAGGATATAGGGCTTTTAGAGATTGCATCTGACTTGGCAAAGTTTATTGAAGAGCGAATAGGGATTAATTCATAAAAAACTATGAGGTGATTAAATGAAATATAAAATTATAGCTGATAGCAGCTGTGATTTGAATGAGGAGATAAAAGATAAGCTCAAAGTAAGCCTTGTTCCATTTAAAATTGATGTTGACGATAAAAAATATGTAGATGATGAAAATTTAGATACAATGGAACTAATAGATGCAATGAAAAAAAGTCCAAATCCCGTTAGGACATCTTGTCCTTCACCGGGAGATTTTGCTGAACAATATAAGTCTACTGCTGCAGATAATATTTTCGTAGTAACCATATCAAGCAATTTAAGTGGAACTTATAATTCAGCAGTACTGGCAAAAAACATAATAAAGGATACAGAACCTAATAAGTTTATTCATGTATTCGATTCAAAGTCTGCAAGTGTAGGAGAAACCTTAGTGGCCATGAAAATCCATGAATTAATTGAGGAGAAAGTTAGCCATTTAGAAATAATTGAAAAGGTAGAGAAATATATTAAAGAAATGAAAACATATTTTATACTAGAAAGTTTGGACAATCTAATAAAAAGTGGAAGGCTATCAAAAACTAAGGGATTATTAGCCAATATATTAAATCTTAAGCCTATTTTGGGCTCAGATGGAGATGGAAATATAAAACTATTTGAAAATGTTAGAGGAACAAAGAAAGCCTTTAGACGGCTAGTTGAACTAATAGGAGAAACTGGTGAGAAGCTAGAAGAAAAAATATTAGCCATATCCCATGCCAATGCATTGGAAAAGGCAGAGGAATTAAAAAATGAAATACAAAAAAGGTATAAATTCAAAGATATTATATTGGTAAAACAAGCAGGTTTAAGTACCGCCTATGCAAATGAAGGAGGTATAATAATAGTATTTTAGAAAGGAATATGCAATGAAGAAGAAAGTAGTACTAGGCATGAGTGGTGGAGTAGATAGCTCAGTAGCAGCTTATATTCTTAAAGAAGAAGGATATGAAGTAATAGGTATAACTATGAGCGTTATTCCCCATAATGATATATATGATGAAAGGGAAGGTGGATGTTGTTCCATATCCTCTGTTTATGACGCAAAAAAGGTTGCACAGGATTTAAATATTCCCCATTATGTAATGAACTTTAGAGATGTTTTCGAAAGAAAGGTAATTGACTATTTTGTAGATGAGTATATAAGTGGAAGGACTCCAAATCCCTGTGTAGCTTGCAACAAATTTATCAAATTCGATGAATTCTTAAAGAAGGCCAAAGCCTTAGGAGCAGATTATATTGCTACAGGTCACTATGCAACCATAGAAAAGGATTTAGCTACTAATAGATATTTGATGAAAAGGTCCTTAGATACTAGAAAAGACCAGACATATTTTTTATATGGTATGACCCAATATCAATTGGCACACACACTAATGCCCTTAGGGAAATATACTAAGGATAAGGTAAGAGAAATTGCAGAAAGAATCAATTTAGACGTTCACAACAAGCCTGATAGCGAAGAGATTTGTTTCATTCCAGATGATGATCATGGTAAATTTATTAAGGATAGGGTGCCAGATAAAGTAAAACCTGGAAATTTTGTTGATACAGATGGAAATATTTTGGGTAGACATAAGGGTATAGTCTACTATACCATTGGTCAAAGAAAGGGCCTTGGTATTGCATTAGGTAAGAGAATGTTTGTTAAGGAAATAAGACCAGATAGGAATGAGATAGTTTTAGGTGAGGAAGAAGATATTTTTAAAACTAAACTTTATGCAGATGATATTAATATTATCCCCTTTGATAAAATACCAGACAGGATGGAAGTTACTGCAAAGATTAGGTATTCAATGAAGGAATCTAAGGCTATTGTAAAACCCTATAAGGAAGGTGTAGTTGTTGAATTTGAAGAACCCCAAAGAGCAATTACTAAAGGACAATCAATAGTCTTCTATGACAAGGATATAGTAATAGGTGGGGGAACTATTAAAAAAATATTATAAAAAAATATTGACAAGTACAAATAACATGTTATAATGGAAAAGTAAGCAAAAAAAATTACTTTTCATGCGGGAGTGGCGGAACTGGCAGACGCGCTAGACTTAGGATCTAGTGTCATTGACGTGGGGGTTCAAGTCCTCTCTCCCGCACCAGATTAAACCAGTGGGATTTGTACCATTGGTTTTTTTAATATGTTATTGACTATAATATTGGATATTGTTATTTCTTATGATATAATTTTATGATATAATAGGTTAGTTAAAAAATGGATAAATATACCAGAGGAGGAAAATATAAAATGAAAGCTATACTAGAAAAGAAGGAAAACAATAAAGCACATTTCACTATCGAGATACCGGCGGAAAATTTTGAAGAGGCATTACAAAAAGCATATCTGAAAAATAGAAGCAGATTTAATATACCAGGTTTTAGAAAGGGTAAAGCACCAAGAAAGATTATTGAAATGAATTATGGTAAAGAGATCTTCTACGAAGAAGCTATTAACATAATCTTACCAGATGCATATACTGAAGCTATTGAAGAACTAAAATTAGAACCAGTTGATACACCAGATGTAGATATAGAAGAAATTGAAGCAGGAAAACCAATAATTGCAAAAATAGAAGTTGTAATAAAACCAGAAGTTAAGCTTGGAGATTATAAGAGTATAGAAATTGAAAAAGTAGAGTATAATGTAACAGATGAGCATATTGAAGAGGAATTAAAACTTGTTCAAGAAAGA
>JAAYFT010000011.1 GCA_012728125.1 Tissierellia bacterium
ATAATTTAATGTAGCTGCACCTGCTTCTTTTGCTTCAGATAGGGATGTGTATCTAGTACCATCTAAACTGATAAAAAGATTAGTAAAATCTACCTTGCCAATTAATAGGCCTATTACTGGCATTATGACATCATTGACTAAAGAAGAAACTATTTTACCAAAGGCTCCACCTATGATAACCCCTATGGCCAAGTCTATGACATTACCCTTAACTGCAAATTCCTTAAATTCTTTTATCATAAGACCTCCTCCTTTCTTTGTATTGTTAAAATATACCCAAAATTATATTCAATAAATCATTGGAAACTCATTAATATTCTGATACTATAGTTATAAAATTATGTTATGGAGGCTGATATTATGAGCAATAGAAAACCTTGGAAAGAATATTTCATGGAAATAGCTGAGCTTGTAGCTAGCCGTTCCACCTGTGATAGGGCATACGTTGGCTGTTTATTAGTTAATGATGATAATAGGATAGTTTCCAGTGGATATAATGGTTCCATATCTGGCAATCCCCATTGCAACGATGTAGGACATACTATGAGGGATGGCCACTGTATAGCAACCATCCATGCTGAGATGAATGCCCTTTTATACTGTGCCAAGGAAGGTATTTCTGTAAAGGGCTGTACTGCCTATGTAACTCATTTTCCTTGCCTTAATTGTACCAAGGCCTTGATCCAGGCTGGAATTAAATTTATTTATTATAAACATGATTATAGGATAGACGATTATGCAGTAGAGCTACTTAATAAGAATAATGTAGGATTTGAAAAAATAGAATAATTCCTCTAGTTTAACTGGAGGAATTATTCTATTCCTAGGGCTTTTTTTGCCAACCTATCTGCTTCTTCATTATATTCAACGCCTGAATGGGCCTTTACCTTTATAAACTTTACATCTAGTTTATCCTTAATGGAATCATAAAATTCCTTGTATCTTTTTGTCCCTAATTTATTGGTTTTCCAAGTTCCCTTGGCCCAGTTCTCTATGCCTGCATAGTCATAATGAATATATAAAGTTTTTTTGTCCTTTTCTAAGGCTATTTTCATAGCCTCCATAGCTCCCCTTATCTCTCCTGCTACATTTCTCATTTCTACTAAGTCCTTTTCAGTCTCTTTCCCATTATATAGTTCCTTACCTTCTGTAGTGATAAACACGATTCCATAGGCATAGGAAAAATCCCCTAAGTTAAAGCTGCCATCTACATAAGCAATGGCTTCCCCATCACCTATATCTTTTTTCTCAAGTAGATCTTCCTTTTCCTCCTTATCCTCTATAAAACTAAGGGCATCTTCATAGTTGGAAAACTTTTTGTACTCTGCCCCTGGATATCCCCTTACATTTTCCTCACATTCCTTCCATGTATTATATATACCTATATTTCTGCCTTTTCTTACTCCATAATAGTATTTTGCCATTTCTTCACATCCTTATTTTAGTAATGTAATTTTACCATATTTTGTATTATCCCCATAGATAATTATTATAATCTATTCACATTGTGATACTATACATGATATAATGATAACAAATAATAACAGTAAATCCATAAAAAAATTTGAAAAATAGGAGGTAAGCTAATGAAAGTTAATGTTATTGGTATGCCACTATATTATGGATGTGATAGAGATGGTGCTCAACATGGTCCTGACAAGCTTAGGGAAAACGGTCTTATAGATATTATAAAGGACAATGGCCATGAGGTCTATGATATGGGTAATATCTACGTCCCCCATGTATCTATTGAAGACAAATATAAGGACTCACCAAAAATTAAGTATCTTAATCCAGTAGTAAATGTCAATACAAACCTTGCTGACAATGTATATAATGCTCTTATGGGACAAGGTTTCCCCTTTGTAGTTGGTGGAGACCATGCACTTGGAGCAGGTAGTATTGCAGGAGCCAGTAAATATTTTAATGAGCTAGCTGTAATATGGATAGACGCCCATGGTGATATAAATACTGATGAAACGTCACCTTCTAATAATGCACATGGCATGCCGTTAGCTGCCTCAATGAATGTAGGACACCCTAAATTAACTAATATATATTTCCAAGGTCAAAAAGTTAAGCCAGAAAATGTTCATATCATAGGCGTTAGGGAAATTGACGAAGGAGAAAAGAAACTAGTAGAAAGACTTAAGCTCAACTTCTATACAATGGAAACTGTTAGAGAAATGGGATTAGATAATCTTTTACAAAAGGTCATAGGAGATATTAAGGCTGCAAATGTAGATGGAGTCCATCTAAGTTTTGATATAGATGTTCTCGATGCAAGCCTAGTTCCTGGAACTGGAACCCCAGTAGATAAGGGCTTCTCCCTAGAGGAAGCTAAGGAATTATTAGCTAGTATTTTTAAAGAAAAATTTGTAACTTCCATGGATTTCGTAGAATTTAATCCAAAACTTGACCATGAAGACCAAAGAACTCTTAAAAACTGTCTGGAATTATTGAAACATATCTTTAAGCTATTGGGTAATTAATAGTTTAATTGCCCTTAAGTAAGGGGTGATTTTATGGAGAATAGGGTCTTTATAATTGCAAGAATCTTTATTAGCTTAATAATAATAGTAGGTGTAGCTATTACTCAAGCTGATTCTATAGATATCCCCTTAATTGTTTTGACTCTCATCTTTGTTATAAACATACAATTTAGGTATTTTCAAATTAGGGACAGGTCTGTCCCTAATTTTATATCCATATTAATGGACTTTCTCTTAGGGTATTTAATATATATTAATTATGGTGGATTGATTTTACCCTATTTTCTAATGGGAATAATAGACTCTTTCTTTTTATTAAAAAGACCTAGCAACTATGCCCTCGTAGTCCTAGGTATTGCTACTTTGATTTATGGAGGCAGGACCCTACCCTTAAAAGTCATTTTCTCATATGGAGTTTCAATTATTATCCTATCCTTTATTTCCTCGATTATAGTCAAGGAACAAAAAAGCAAATTAAAGGTAGAAGAACTCTATAATGAGCTTAGGAAGTCTGAAAATCAATTGATTAAAGCCAATGAAGAATTAAAGGCCTATGCTGATTCCATTAAGGAATTATCCGTATTGAAGGAAAGAAATAGGATTTCTAGAGAAATCCACGATAGTGTAGGCCATAGTTTATCTACCATAATGATTCAATTGGGCGCCATTGAAAAAATCGCTAAGGAAAATGGTGAAGCTGCATCTCAAATGGCTTCAAATTTAAGAGATTTTACAAAAAAAGGGCTGGAAGAAATAAGAAAGGCCTTAAAAGAGTTAAAGCCTAAGGAATTTCAGGAGTATGAAACCATACTTGCCATAGAAAATTTGACTAAGGAATTTAGTAAGTTAACAGGCATAGGTGTAAAATTGACCTTTACTAAGACTAAATGGAATCTAGATGAAAAGACTTCTTTAGTTTTATACAGGGCTATCCAGGAGTTTTTATCTAACTCTGCCAAGCACGGCAAGGCTTCAAAAGTCAATATTTTTATCCATTATAACGACGATGAATTAATAGTAACTCTGCAGGATAATGGAATAGGCACTGACCAGGTCAAGCCTGGTATGGGATTAACTAGCCTGGCTGAACGGATTAAAGAAATAGATGGAAGCCTAGCTTATGAGAGTAAAAAGGGTAATGGGTTTTTCATGCGAATAGTGCTTAGAATCAATAAAAATAACTTAAGTTTATTATCTTAGAAAAATGGCTAATTCCTTAAGACTTTTAAAGAAGGTGGTAATAACATGGATAAAATAAGGATTGGGATTATTGATGATGAGAAACTAATAAGGGAAGGTTTGAAGATTATCTTATCTTCATTTAAGGATATTGAAGTAATTGGTATGGGTGAAAATGGGTTTGATGCCTTAAGTATTTGCAAAACAAATGATATAGATTTGGTTTTAATGGATATTAGGATGCCTATATGCGATGGAGTAGAAGGCACAAAATTGATTAAAAGTGAATTTCCTGATACTAAGGTTTTGATACTCACCACCTTTAGGGATATTGAATATATACAAGAGGCATTGAAAAATGGTGCTTCAGGTTATCTTTTGAAGGACAGCTCCTATAATTTAATCTATGAAGGAATCAAGGCTGCTATAACTGGCAATGTAGTAATACATCCGGATATTGCCTTAGATTTACTTAACCATAATGCTACAAATACTGATCTTAGTAAGGTCTTAAAGGAATACAATATATCTGAAAAGGAATATGACATTATTAAGCTTATTGCTGAAGGGCTTTCCAATAAGGAAATAGGTGAAAAACTTTTCCTCTCTGAAGGGACAATAAAAAACAATGTAAGTACAATTTTATCTAAGCTTGGCCTCCGTGACAGAACCCAAATTGCAGTCTTTGCATATAAAAACCATCTAATAAAGTAGTGACGAAAGTCACTCTTTTTTTGTTACCTAAGGTAATGGGCTTTTGTCAAGGATTTCCATATAATTAAAATAAACAATGCACAATTCACAATTATTAGGGTCATACTTTTAGGTCATTTAAACCCTAATCCTCGACTTTCACAATTATACATTGTGCATTGTGAATTGACAAAGCTATTCACTATTAACTATTAGTTATTCACTATAAAGACGGGGGGTTTTA
>JAAYFT010000090.1 GCA_012728125.1 Tissierellia bacterium
CACAATTTATTTATTAAAAATCATCCATAGCATTGAACATTCTACCCTTCTTAAGGCGACAACTATCCTGAGCGAAACGAAAGATATAATTGTGCATTGTGCATCGTGAATTGTGAATTGAACATAATTCTACTTTTATTCCTTTAAAAAAACTTACCCATCAATCCCTATCATCTTTATAAGATACATGGCATTTCTAGTAGTTGAGATTCCCGGATTTAATTTGTAGTCGTTGTTGCATACACGGTTCTCAGTAATCAGAGGATGGCCCATGTCCCTTGCCTTAATATAGTAGGGTTTGTCTGTGATTTTAGGCATTTCCCAGTCTGGGTTATCATGCCTAATATTGGCAAGGCTTGATAGGGCCTCAAACTCTCCTATAGTTTCCAGCCAAGCCTTTATTAGTTTGCCTGATTTTTTCTTCCAAGCCTCTAAGGCAATCATACATTGGTAATCCCACAGGGTTAGAATATTAATTGGAATGAAATATGGGTTTTTTCTATTAAGTATATTGTCTGATATATGCTCTAACTTTTTAATCTGCTCAAAGGCTTTACGATTATTATCGTCTACAAGTCTAGCCTTTAGGTCTAAAAGATGTTGGGCTTTGAAATTTTTCCTCTCTATTTGATAAAGCATCTTACTATATAGCTTTATGCTATTTTCATATTTATGGACTAGGTTTAAGATCCTAGACCTTTCCTTAAAATCATACTTAAAAATAAAGAATTGTATTGTTAGGATTATAATCGGTATCTGGTATGGTATAAGGCTGAAAAAATAAAGTAACAAGGCCCCTATACTAATTACAGGGACAACTCTCGCCCCAAATATCAACCAAGTTTTTGAATACTTTTCATACTCCCTTTCAAAGAAGTCATATAGGGGTTGGTTATCATCTGACTTATCTGGTATTATTAAGCCTTCTGCCATAAACCTTTGTCTCCAGGATAGGTGGCCACTAAGTTCTTCAACAGCCTCCTGCCTTTTAATAATGTCTTCCTTGTCCTTGCAGGGTTCAGTAAGGTATTTTCTTAGGGTCTCCCTTCCCATGTAGGTTGTTGTAGTATTAATATATTGAAATAAAGACCCTTGTCCAAAAATATCAAGGTCCTTTGAAAATTTAAGGAGGCCATTACTAATTGTGTTAAGCATTCCAATGCCACTGAATTAAGGATTAATCTATTGAGCCAAGCAAAATTCCATTCAATAGTCATAATGGACAATGGAAGTAAGATAGATAATCTAAGTAGTTTGTCTAGCAAGGGCATAGGCCTGATTTAATACTTATGGATATTAGGATGGAAAAGTTAAATGGCATAGAGGCTACCAGGGAGATAATAGAATATGACCCTGAAGCTAAAATACTTTTAATCACCACTTTTCAAGACGATGAATATATATTGTCTGCCATCAACTTAGGGTGTAAGGGATATATACTGAAACAAAATATTGAAGGGATTATCCCTGCCATAAAAGCAGTATACTCTGGTAATTTAGTGTTCGACTCAAAGATTGTATCTAGTTTCCAAAAACCTACTAGAAAAAATTTCAAGGAAGAATTAACTGAAAGAGAAATGGATATCCTCCTGCTAGTGGCAGAAGGCTTGAATAATAAGGAGATTGCAGAGAAACTATATCTAAGTGAAGGTACTGTAAGGAATTATATTTCTAGTATGCTGGAGAAGTTAAATCTGAGGGATAGGACCCAATTGGCCATATATTATTACAAAAAATGAAAATACGACAGGACGCTGTTATCAGTATCCTGTCGTATTTAAACTGTTTTGCTATTTGTCTCCACTTTTATAATGTTACTTGCTTAATAAATAGACTATATATTGATAATGAAAGATAATAATCAATATCTCTTTTTATTCATAGTGAACTCCTCTTTTAATATAAATTTAATTTATCTTTTATTATTTTGATAATTTCCTCATCTGAAAAATCCAGTCCCTCTAAATAAAATACTTCTTTACCATTTCTTAAAACTATTTCGTCTTTTCGAAAATTCAAAAAATAACCTTCATCTAAACTCCATAGATTTCCAATGTCTTCTACTATAGATTTTTCATTAATCATATTATTAGCAGCCTTGATAGCCTCTTTTAGTTCTTTTCCTTGTAAGTTACTTAAATCCTCTTTAGTTAATCCAATCCTTAATAGATAATCGTCAAAAATACCTTCCTCAAAATACAATTCTAGCCTTCCAGAATTTCTTCTAATTAGTTTTTTCTCAGCTTTCCTTCTGTATCTATCAACTAAGTTACTTGCAATTTCTTCAGTTAGTGCCTTTGAATATTCTGTTCTTATAAAACCATACCCTCTACTATAAGAATTATAATCATATGACTTAGGTATTAATATACTAGCCTGTTCTATTATTTCACCTTCTTCCTCTAAAGTATCACTTATAAAATCATTAATAGATAAGACCTTGTAACCATCTATATTTTGACTATTCTTGTTATCGTCTCTAATAGCAATATTCAAAATAACACCAACAAATACTACTATGGAAAGTACAGTAGAGGTAACAAGTATAACAATAAATCCTATTTTTTTATGTTTTAATGTTATTTTAGCAGGCTTTATATAAGTTCTATAGATAGTTGCCCCAATGATACCTATTAAGGAAGGTATAAGTCCTATTAACATAAATTTATTCTTTAAAAATATGGCAACATAGAGAAAATGAATTATGCCTAAAAACAAGATAATAGATGTTATGGCAGAAATTGTTCTAGTTATATAAAACTTAGAATCACTAAATTCTATACTTTTCCCTAGCTCTATATTTTTCCTATTTATCTTCAAAAATCTTTTTATATTAAACAAGTGGATAATAAGCAGTATAATTCCAGCTGGTAGAAGGGGTACAATAATTTGAATTAATCCATTTTTTAAAGCAGAAATACTAGTAAATAAACTTCCCAATCCAAGCCAAGAAAAAAATAATAAAAAAGGAATTAGTACATAGTAGGATCGTATACGTTTTTTACCTATGAATTCTAAAGTTCTAAATTCTTCTTCCTCATCTGTTTGAATATCCATTGCCTCTGCACCTTGTTTTTTAAAATAAACATGAAGGTCATATGATTTTGTTGCATAGTTCCAGCCCACAGATTCACATACACTATTGAACTCTTCTAACTCTTCCCTACTTTTTTTAGTAAATAATGTTTCAATTTCATAAGGA